>NZ_QJTG01000014.1:0-133376 GCF_003217275.1 Bacillus sp. 196mf | reverse complement strand
ATTTCCGAAGTGTTTCATAAGACGGTATATTGAAAAGTGCTGCTGTTTCTCTGATAGATGTCCCGTGTTCATTCATATAATAAAGTACATCTAGTTTATACTGGGCTGGGTAGAATGTATAGCACTTTTCAAAGGCCTTTTCACCTGAAGACTCATATCGTCTAATCCACTCACGAAGTACGCTAGGGTTAACTCCTATAGATTTAGCAATTATTTTTCCACTTTCTGTACCATCTAAATATCGTTTCACCGCTTGGTTTTTTTCTTTTGAAGAAAATTTAGCCATAAAAAATGCACCTCCAATTGTTAGACTGTGTCTAACAATTGGGGGGCACTTCAACCTTGGCATAAGGCTTTTTTGATTACCATTTTAATATGGAGAATCCATATGGAGGAAGTGTAACTTGTAATACACTTGCTTCTGCTGAAAATTCTTCATTTGTATAAATGTTAATTATTTTCTTACCAGTAACATGAAGAGGGAGTGAAACTGTAACTTCACTATTAGTAGGGTTTAAAACGAAAAAGATAGTTTCATCCTCATATGTTTTCGTATAAGAAATATAATTATGTTCATCATTTGCTTCGATGAATTGAAAAGTACCATGTCCTCCAAAAGCTGCATGTTGTTTTCGTAATGAAATCAATGTTTGTATATGTGTAAATAATGCATGATCTTGTTCTTTAGTATCCCAAATCATACATTTACGGCAATTGGGGTCCATACCACCATCCATGCCGATTTCATCTCCGTAATAAATACATGGAGAGCCGATGAAAGAAAGATGGAATACATAGAGCAATTTCAACTTATTTTTATCTCCATTGCATGTTGTTAAAATTCTTGGAGTATCATGGCTATCTAATAAATGAAAGGCTGCTTCATTTACATTCATAGAGTAGGAATGTAGAGATTCTGTAATTTGCTTCATGAATTCACTTGCTTTAATGGAATCGTTAGCAAAGTAAGAAAGTAGAGCGTTTGTAACAGGATAGCTCATGACAGCATCAAATTGATCACCTTGTAGCCACGGAAGGGCATCGTGCCAAATTTCTCCCAAAATATATACTTCAGGATTTAATGTTTTTATTTCAGTTCGGAATTCTCTCCAAAAGTTGTGATCGACTTCATTTGCGACATCAAGGCGCCAGCCATCTATATTGAATTCTCGTACCCAATAACGTCCTACTTCAAGTAAGTACTCTTTTACATCTGGATGAGCTGTATTTAATTTAGGCATATACGGTGTAAAGGCGAAAGTATCATAATTTGGAAGTGGTTCGGTTATAATCGGGAAATCATGAATGTGGAACCACTCTTTATATGCGGACTTCTCACCATTCTCTAGTACGTCTTGAAATTTCTCGAAAAAGTATCCACTATGATTAAACACAGCATCGAGCATGACTTTTATACCGTGCTTATGACATTCTTCAACGAGCTCTTTAAAAGTTTCTTTCGTCCCAAATTGTGGATCAATTTCCATATAGTCAATTGTGTCATATTTATGGTTTGAATGAGCTTTGAAAATAGGTGTGAAATATATTCCGGAAATGCCAAGCTTAACAAGGTAATCAAGGTTTTGAATAACACCAGCAAAATCCCCACCGAAAAAATTAGTTGGAGTAGGATTCGCACTTCCCCAAGGAAGGGTGTTTTCTGGATTCAGCGTACTATCGCCATTAGCGAATCGTTCAGGGAAAATCTGATACCAAATGGTGTCTTTAATCCAAGATGGTGCTTTGAATACATCATCTGCATGAATAAATGGAAAACAAAAAAAGTTACCAACATCGTCATTTGGAATGTTAGAAAAGAATCCTCGCTCTGTATAAATAAGAGTGTCTGTTTCAGATTTTAATTCAAACCCATAACGTAAGCGCTTAAATTTTGGTTCGATTGCAATGGACCAATAATCAAATAATGCAGTAGAACCCGTTTTTTTCATTGGTGTACTTGCTGATATCCATTTCCCATCTTTCCATTCGTAAGGATCACCGTAAATAAGATCGGCGCTTTGAACATCATCTCTCTTAGTACGTATTCGGATGTGAATTGTTTGTTCATCGTAAGCGTATGCATAATTATCTTTCGGCCTATGATAAATGGCTTCTTTAAACATATAGAAAATCCCCCTTCAATATCTCTATACATAGTATTCCCTTAAGTGTAATAATAAAGCCTATATTGCAAACGATTGCCTTTCTTATAGCTTTAATATTGCTTATAAGAGTAGTATTCATTTCATATAAAGTCAATGTATAAAGAGTATAATGACATAATTTTTAAATTAATATTTGCAAAATGAATAAAAGAATGTATAATGATAGACAAATAGCGCAAACGTTTTCATAGACTTGAGATATTGTTTGCGCTTCAATTAAACTATTAAATGCAAACGTTTTCAGTCGCTAAGGTACATAGACAATTTAGGGAGGTTTTTGGGATGAAGAAAGCATTATCATTATTAACGGTTTCAGCATTATCTATTGGTATGTTATCTGCATGTGGACCGAAAGATTCAGGGAAAAAAGAGGAAAGTAAAGCGAAAAAAGACTATGATCTTCTTGTTTGGGAAGATGAGAAAAAAGGTGTGGGTCTAGAGCCAGCGGTGAAAAGTTTTGAAAAGAAATATAATGTGAAAGTAAAAGTTGAAGAGGTTCAGATGACGAAACAAATAGAAAAACTTCGTCTCGACGGTCCAGCTGGCACAGGGCCAGATGTTGTAACATTGCCACATGATCATATTGGTAATGCGGTAACAGAAGGGCTACTTTCAGAAGTGAAAGTAGATGATACAGTAAAAAGTAAATTTACAGATTTATCAATAGAAGCACAAACATATAACGGAAAAATATATGGTTTACCAAAAGCGATTGAAACACCAATCTTTATTTATAATAAAAAAATGATGCAAAAAGCGCCGGAAACGATGGATGAACTGTTTAACTTCTCAAAAGACTTTACGAAAGATGGAAAATACGGATTTTTAGCACTAGGAGATAACTTCTACTTTGCTAATGCATTTATGGCAGGTATGGGTGGTTATGTATTTGGTGAAAAAGATGGAAAGCCAAATGCAAATGATATTGGATTAAATAATAGCGGTGCGGTACAAGGTGCTGAATATATTCAAAAATGGTATAAAGAAAAGTTATTCCCGAAAGGTATTATCGGTGAATCTGGTGGTTCAGCTGCAGATGGATTATTTAATGAAGGAAAAGCAGCATCTATTATGAATGGTCCATGGGCATTCCAAGCGATGGAAAAGGCTGGAATAGACTATGGTGTTGCTCCAATGCCGAAATTACCAAATGGTCAACCGATGAAAACGTTCGTTGGCGTAAAAGGATGGCATGTAACAAGCTTCTCTAAACAAAATGATTTAGCTACAAAATTTACTGAGTGGGTTACAAATGAAGAAAATGCTAAAATTCGCTTTGAGAAAACGAAAGAAATTCCACCAGTAAAATCAGTAATGGAAGATCCAATCATTAAAGAAAATGAGGCTGCAAAAGCGGTTGCGACACAATCTGAAAATGGAATTCCAATGCCAAACATTCCAGAAATGCAAGAAGTTTGGAAACCAGCTGGAGATGCGCTTCAATTAGTTGTATCAGATAAAGAAGCACCAAAATCCGCACTTGATAGTGCAGTGAAACAAATTAAAGGTAATATTGAGGCAAATCATAGTAAGAAAAAATAAGGTGAAATTCGTGCCTCTAATATGAGAGGCACGAATTCTCTCCCTTCCATGTAGGAAGAAAAAAGGGGGAAGGAACATGCAAACATCTATGGAACCTGCAAAGGGGTTAAATGATTCAAAGCATAGGAAAGTGGCAACCATGTTATCAATCATTCCAGGCGTGGGCCAAATGTATAATAAACAATTTGTAAAAGGTCTTATTTTTCTAGTATTAACAGGTTCATTTATTGTAGCCTTTGCTGATTTATTAAATATGGGATTATGGGGCATTGTAACGCTCGGTACAGAAGTTCCACGTGACCATTCCGTCTTTCTATTAGTAGAAGGGATCTTGGCACTTATCGTTATCGCTTTTGGGCTTGGCATATATGCATTTAACTTATATGATGCATATCAAAATGGGAAGAAACGTGATATTGGAACACCGTTAAATTCTGTAAAAGAGCAATACCGTAATTTGTTAGATCAAGGCTTTCCTTATTTAATGGTTTCACCAGGTTTTCTACTACTTATCTTTGTTGTCGTATTTCCAATCATCTTCGTAATTTTAATTGGATTTACAAACTATGATTTATATCATTCTCCTCCAGCTAAATTAGTAGATTGGGTGGGCTTTAAAAACTTTATTGATATTTTCACATTACCGATGTGGAGAGATACATTTTTAAGTGTATTTTCTTGGACTGTCATTTGGACATTCGTTGCAACAACATTACAAGTTGCACTTGGTATTTTTTTAGCGATTATCGTAAATCAGCCTGGTATTAAAGGTAAGGCAATTATTCGAACAATCTTTATTTTACCGTGGGCTGTTCCAGCATTCGTATCTATTCTTGTATTTGCTGGTATGTTTAATGAAACATTTGGAGCAATTAATAACCAAGTATTAGCTTTATTCGGGATTGAAAAGATTGCTTGGATGACAGACCCGTTTTGGTCAAAGATTGCTTTAATTATGATTCAAACGTGGCTTGGTTTCCCGTTCGTCTTTGCGATGACAACAGGTATACTGCAATCGATTCCAGGAGAATTATATAAAGCGGCTACAGTAGACGGAGCAACTGCTTGGCAACAGTTCCGCAAAATTACATTGCCACTTGTGTTATATGCAACAGCACCAATATTAATTACGCAATATACGTTTAACTTTAATAATTTTAGTATTATTTATCTATTTAATAACGGGGGACCTGCTGTGTCTGGACAAAATGCAGGTGGAACGGATATTTTAATTTCATGGATCTATAAGTTAACGATGACTTCGGCTCAATACGGCAAAGCAGCAGCTCTTACAATGATTTTATCGTTAATCGTTATTACAGTTGCGTTATGGCAATTTAAGAGAACAAAATCATTCCAAGAAGAGGATATGATGTAAATGAATATTAAACGACAAAAGATGCTACGTCTTTCATTAAGTTATTTAGTTATCTTCATAATGTGTGCGATTGTTTTCTATCCATTACTATGGATAATTGGCTCATCGTTTAATCCAGGTGATAGTTTATCTGGGTCAAGTATTATTCCGAAAAATGCCACATTAGATCATTATCGCAAGCTACTTGATCTCGATTCAAGTAATTACTTACTTTGGTATAAAAATACTTTGAAAGTTAGCGTAATGACGATGATTTTCTCTGTACTAGCCATTAGTTTTACTGCTTATGCATTTTCGAGATATCGTTTTGTTGGAAGAAAGAATGGTTTATTAACATTTTTAATTCTGCAAATGATCCCGAATTTTGCAGCGTTAATCGCACTATATATATTAGCTCAGTTAACAGGATTACTTGATACACACCTTGCATTAATTTTAATTTATGTGGGCGGAGCAATTCCGATGAATACATGGCTTATGAAAGGGTATTTTGATACGATTCCGAAAGAGTTGGATGAATCAGCTCGAATGGATGGAGCAGGGCATTTCCGTATTTTCTGGCAAATCATTATGCCACTTGCAAAGCCAATCGTAGCGGTTGTAGCGTTATTTACTTTCATTGGTCCATTTACAGATTTCATTTTAGCGAGTATTATTTTGCGAACACCAGAAAATTATACTTTAGCAGTTGGATTATATGAAATGGTTGCGAAAAAATTCGGTAATGAATTTACAACGTTTGCAGCGGGTTCAGTGTTAATTGCGATCCCGATTTCAATTTTATTCCTATCACTACAAAAATATTTTGTTTCCGGTTTAACAGCTGGAGGTACAAAAGGATGAAAAATGGGACATTATGTCCCATTTTTCTTTTCATCTCCCTATAAATAACTTTATAGGGAGATGAAAAGAGATTTGACATCAGATGTGAAAAGAAGTGAAATAAATAGTATATTATAGTATAGGAAAAAATAGCTATATCCCTTACAATACATGAAGAGGGAGAATAGGATTAGTTTTGCAAGATATAAGAAATGAAAGTTTATGACTTGCAATGAATGCGAGATAAAATATATGAAAAATGACAGAGAAATGAGAGGAGGGGGATTTTTATGACAGTTACAATTAAAGATGTGGCGAAGCAAGCGAATGTTGCACCATCAACAGTTTCTCGTGTAATTGCTGATAATCCAAGTATAAGTGAAAAGACAAAGCGCCGTGTTAGGAAAGTGATGAGTGAATTAGGGTATCATCCCAATTTAAATGCGAGAAATCTTGCGAACCAAACGACGAAAACACTTGGTCTTGTTATGCCAAGTTCTGCAAGTAAAGCTTTTCAAAATCCATTTTTCCCAGAAGTTATAAGAGGGATTAGTTCATTTGCACACGTAGAAGGTTATGCGCTTTACATGTCGACAGGTGAAACGGAAGAAGAAATTTTTAATGGTGTCGTAAAGATGGTACAGGGACGCCAAATTGGTGGCATTATTCTTTTATATTCAAGGGAGAATGATCGGATTATTCAATATTTACATGAACAGAATTTCCCGTTTGTTTTAATAGGAAAACCATATGATCGAAAAGATGAAATTACATATGTAGATAATGACAATTATACAGCTGCAAGAGAAGTGGCAGAATATTTAATTTCATTAGGGCATAAGCAAATCGCGTTCATTGGTGGTGGATCAGATTTACTTGTAACGAGAGATCGTTTAGCTGGTATGAGTGATGCCTTGAAATTAGCAGACATTGTATTACCAAAAGAATATATTTTACATTTTGATTTTTCGAGGGAAAGTGGTCAACAAGCCGTTGAGGAATTAATGGGACTGCAGCAACCGCCGACGGCAATTATGGCAACGGATGACTTAATTGGACTTGGTGTGTTAAGTGCTCTTTCTAAAAAAGGATTCGTTGTACCGAAGGATGTTTCTATTGTAAGCTTTAATAATGCTTTATTATCAGAAATTGCGAGCCCTCCACTTTCGACAGTTGATGTGAATATTTATCAGCTAGGATATGAGGCAGCGAAAGCTTTAGTTGATAAAGTAGAGAATGCAGAATCCACTGCAAAGTGTATCATTATTCCTCATAAATTACTAAAACGTCAAACTTGTGATCATTATGCAGAAAAAAGCTAAGAGTTTAACTCTTAGCTTTTTTCTTTAGAAAGGCTTCTAATCGGTCGCAGCCTTCTTTTAAAGTTTCGATACTATACGCATAGGACAAGCGAAGGTAGCCTTCACCGTATTCAGAGAATGCTGTTCCAGGAACTACAGCTAGTCCAGCTTCTTTGACAAGATCAAGTGCAAAATCAAATGATGAAGATGTCAAATGACCAACATATGGGAATAAGTAAAATGCACCTGTTGGCTTTTCAACTGCTAATCCCATTTGAGTGAGTCTATTATATACGTAATCACGGCGTTTTTTATATTGGTGGCGCATCATTTTAGGTGCGTCTTTAGCAGCTGTTAATGCTTCAATCGCAGCGTATTGAGCGATTGAAGTAGCACACGTTACATTGTATTGATGAACTTTTAATATGTGTCCTGCTAAATAGCTTGGTGCGAATAAAAGTCCAACACGCCAGCCAGTCATAGAATGTGATTTAGATAAACCGTTAATGACAATTGTCTTTTCACGCATTTCTGGGAAATGAGCGATAGATGTATGCTTTTGTTCATACACAAGCTCGCTATAAATTTCATCTGAAAGGACGAAAATATTTTTATCTTTTAAAACATCTACAATATCTTTTAATTCTTCTGTGGATAAAGTTACACCAGTTGGGTTAGAAGGATATGGTAGTACGATACATCTTGTTTTTTCTGTAATAGCATTTTTTAGCGCGTCAGCTGTTAAACGGAATCCAGTTTCACGAACATCTACAAAAATGGGCGTTGCACCGCATAATCGAATAATAGGTTCGTAACCTGGATAAATAGGAGCAGGTAAAATTACTTCGGTTCCTGGCTCTAAAATCGTTCGGAATGCAACATCAATTGCTTCGCTAGCACCAATTGTAACGATGGTTTCGTTTTCAGGTGAGTAATGTAAATCGTAGTTATCTTTTACGAAGTTACAAGCTGCCTTACGTAATTCTAGTAAACCAGCGTTATGTGTATAGCTTGTATAGTTTTCTGTAATAGCCCGTTTTGCCGCTTCTTTTACGAGAGAAGGTGTAGGGAAATCGGGTTGTCCGATTGTTAAAGAAATCAAATTATCATAGTGTTGAATCATGTTAGAGAATTGACGGATTCCAGAAATTTGGATATCCTTCACTCTAGGGTTAATGAATTGTTCCATTGTATCTCCCTTTCTTCCGTTTGAAAATTAAGTTCATTTTATCATATTTTCTATGATTGCGCTTTGTATATGTAATTTAGAAAGAGAGAGAAAAGAGAAAAAAAGCCGCTATAAGCGACTTTTTAATATCCGTATTCCCAATCTATTTCATCTTCATTCCAGAGTACAGAGGATACCTTGCCAAGGTGAACAACTGATTCGTTCACAGCACATGTGCAATCTTCATCTCCTGCTTTATGCTGTAACTCTTCATATACTGATTTTTCAACATTTTCTAGAACAACCAAATTTTCTTCTTTTAAAACAAGCGTAGTACCCGCCATATTTATCTTCCTCCTACTAAAGTAATGATCACTTATTTGTAAACATAGATAGTATGGATTATATGCTGTATTTTGCTATAGTTGTCCGTCTAAAAAAGTATTTTTACATTTTCTTTGTAATCCGTATTCATTGTATACTGCACGAAGGAAATTTGGTACAGGGTTTACAATCATTTCGAAAATCTGTAACAATTATTATGAGTTGTTAACAAAGAATTAACAAATATGTTAAGAAAAATCAAAATTTTAAAACAAATAAACCTATAAAATGATATAATCATATCAAAATACATATAGGGGATGAGAGGTTATGGAGCTTATCCGTGATTTGTTGATTCAAATTGCCATCATAATTTTACCACTATTTTTATATGAAGCGATTCGTTTAAATCGCTATCAAGAAATGCCTCCGAAGCCAAATCGTTACTTTATTATGTTTTTATCTAGCGTTACGCTCGTTCTCTCCATGACATACTCTATTTGTTTTGGCAATGTGTGTGGGTATAACTTTCACCCAATTCCAATTGTCAGTGGTTTTTTATATGGTGGGATTGTTGGTTTAATCCCAGCGGTTATTTTTGTTGCATATGAATGGTTACTAAAGGGAATGAGCTTTCTTCCAGTTTTAGAAGTAACATTTCTATTGATAGTTCCGCTATTTTTATCAAAGAAATGGTCTCTTTTTTCAAGAGATAAGAAATTAATTTTAGCATTTATGATTTCATCATTTTATGTGCTTGTTTCTTTAGTATTAGGCATGATTAATGTTCTTTTGGAAACAGGATTTACACCGTATATTTCGCAAATATATAGCGGATTTATATTTGCCTCGCTTATCATGGTCATGACAATGGTATTTCAGGTGTATTTAACTGAATATTTAAATGAAAATGCATTGCTACGTACAGAGATGCAAAAATCAGAAAAGCTTAATATTGTAAGTGAGTTAGCAGCAAGTGTGGCACATGAAGTTCGAAATCCACTTACTGTTGTTCGTGGATTTATCCAATTGCTAGAAAGTACGGAAGATGTGAAGAATAAGGATTATATGCGTCTCGTATTAGCTGAATTGGATCGGGCGGAACAAATTATTTCAGATTATTTGAATTTAGCAAGGCCGCAAATTGAGAAAAAAGAACACATTTGTTTATCAGCCCAATTAATAGAAATGACCACTCTTATGTCGTCATTTGCAGCAATGCAAGGTGTATATTTACAAGTTGAAATTTCAGAAAGTCTTTATACGATTGGTGATAAGACAAAATTGAAGCAAGCTATTATGAATGTTGTTAAAAATGGTATTGAAGCAATTCAAGGAAATAAAGGATATTTAAAAGTAACAGCTATTCAAAAAGACGAAACAATCATAATAAGAGTTAAAGATAGTGGTGTTGGTATGACGAAAGAACAGTTAGCAAGGCTGGGGCAACCATATTATTCTTTAAAAGAAAAAGGGACAGGATTAGGGCTTATGGTAACATTTAGTATTTTACAAGCGCATAATGGTACATTGGAATATAAGAGTGAAAGTGGAAAAGGCACTGAAGCAATTATTATATTACCAGCTGTACAAAATAAGGAATAAAAGTTACCGATGGAAGGTAACTTTTTATTTTATATTGTTTATTCATTTGTTTTTTCTTGTTTTGCTCGGCTAAATAAACTTTTAAATGATTGAAAGAAGCTTTGCTCTTTTGAGGCAGCGACCATTCTTTTTGTTTCTTGAATTTCTCGAATAACTTGCATAAGCTGTGCATCACGATTACTGTCCTTGTTATAAATTTGACTAACAAGTTTATTCATTTTTTCTTCTTGTTTGGATTCTCGTTTATACATATGATTCATTAATAAGTCCATTTTTTCTTTTTGCAATGCATCTGTTTGAGCGGCGTGCTCGACTAACTCTTGAAGCATTTTTTCTTGAGAGCCTTCTTTTACATACACTTGTTGCATCAATTCATCTAGTTTCTCATCCTTTAAACGATTTTGTGTAATTAGAGTAGAATTTTGATGAATAATTGCTTCATTTAATTGAGCTAGCATTTCAAGTTTCAACATGAACTCCTCAAAGTTACGCCCATCTTCTTTTTCTTTCGGTTGTATCTCTTGCTTATCTTGTATAACTGGTACAGGTGGGGCCTCTTTTTCTTTTAAAATAATCGGTATCGTTTCTGAAATATCTTCTTGTAATGTGGCAGCTCTTTCATGTATAGATTTCAATAGTTTTAAATCATCAAGTTTATAAATACGAGCATCAGCTGTTTTAGAAATCATATAACCATGTTCCTCTAACAGTTGACTATATTTGCGGACTATATGTTTTGGGATGCCTGTTTTATTCGTGACATCTTTCGTTTTATAGGTAGCTTCCATGATATTTCCTCCCCAAAAAGTATCGTATATATCATTTCAATCTTTTATGAGGACTTCCTTTGAAAAAGAATGTCGGAAGGCTATTAGTTTTCTACAGCATTAGTGAAAAAATGAAATTTTTTGGCGGAATGGCAAGGAATAACTAAAATAATGTCTGAAAACATATACAGGAGAAGTTTGTTATAATAACTGAGGAAAAGAAACTGGTAGAAACATGGAGGTATACATGAAGCAATTAAAAGGTATTATCATTTCAATTATTGCAATTCTGTCTATTTTAGTAGCAGTTTATGAAGTACTTGTGCCAGAGGAAACAAGTGTAAAGAAAACGAATACGTATGATCAAGTGTTAGAATTTCCGAAAGAACGTTATCCAGAGACAGGAAAACATATTACGGATGCTATAAAAGAAGGGCATTCAGAAGTTTGTACAATCGATCGTGGTGGTGCTGCAGATAGAAGGAAATTGTCGTTAGCACCGTATCCATCAAAAAAAGGGTATGATCGTGATGAATGGCCAATGGCGATGTGCAAGGAAGGCGGAAAAGGAGCACATATTGAATATATAAGTCCGGCGGATAACCGGGGAGCAGGCTCTTGGGTAGGGAATAAGTTAGATAAATATCCAGATGGTACGCGTGTGAAATTTGAAGTGAAGTAGTATTTGTACATTTCATAATGAAGGAGAAGGGGAACTATGGAGTTAACAATTTCTTATTCGCAATTAATGTTGATGAACTATGATGGTGAGCAGCCTTATGTAGACTGGACGGATGAAGATTTTGAAAGAGGTTATGCTGAGGCAGAGGGAACTGTTATTTTTGAAGCACTTTCTGATTATACTTGTGAAGTGAAAGTGACCCCAGGGAAACATATTGAAAAAGAAGAAGTGGTTAGAACGATTACGGTTCCTTTTACGGTTGAAAATGAAAGTATTGTTATAACGAGTATTCTTTCAAACAAATTTCAAATATCTATTCCAAATGGTGAGTATACAGTTGTCTTACAAGCAATTCCTCTTGAAGAGCCAACGGATGATGAATTATATAAAATACAATACGAATTCTTCTTTGAAAGTAAAGAATAAAAAATGGGTTATCCTGAGAAAAGGATAACCCATTTTTGTTATGCGTTTGTTTTTAAAAGGGAACGAGCATCTTTCGCTGCTTGAACCATATGTTCTAAAGCTGGAATAACTTCTTCTGTTCTTCTCGTTTTTAAACCACAATCAGGATTAATCCAGAAATATTTAGGATCGCATACTTCTAAAGATTGTTCTACGATTTTATACATTTCATCTTTACTCGGTACACGTGGGCTATGAATATCATATACACCTAGACCGATGCCTTTTTCATATGTTGTATGTTTTAACGTATCAATAAATTCTCCGTGACTTCTTGATGTTTCGATAGAAATTACATCTGCATCTAATGCGCGAATCGCGTCAACAATATCTTCGAAGTTACTGTAACACATATGAGTATGAATTTGTGTTTCATTTGCTACAGAAGAAGTTGCTAAAAGGAAGGATTGTACTGCCCATGTAATATAAGCATCCCAATCTTTTTCTTTTAGTGGCATTCCTTCACGAAGTGCTGGCTCATCGACTTGGATTACTCTAATTCCGGAAGATTCAAGTAGTTCAATTTCGTGACGAAGAGCTAGTGCAATTTGATACGAAACTTCTTTTCTTGGAATGTCATTTCGAACGAAGGACCAATTTAAAATCGTAACAGGTCCAGTTAACATTCCTTTTACAACTTTCTCCGTTAAGCTTTGTGCATAAACTGTTTCCTTAATAGTCATGCCGTTAATAAAGGCTACATCACCATAAATAACAGGTGGTTTTACGCAGCGGGAACCGTATGATTGTACCCAACCGTTTTTAGTGAATGAGAAACCAGCAAGGCGCTCACCAAAATATTCGACCATGTCAGTTCTTTCAAATTCACCATGTACAAGGACATCAAGCCCAATTTCTTCTTGGTAACGAATCCATTTTTCTGTCTCTTTTTCAATAAATTGTTCATATTGTTCATTTGAAATAACACCGTTACGCCATTCTTTTCGCGTTTGACGAACTTCAGTTGTTTGCGGGAAGCTACCAATGGTCGTTGTTGGTAATAGCGGTAACTCCAGGGCAACTTGTTGTAATTCGTATCGTTTTTCAAATGGAAGAGGGCGTGAAAAATCTTCTTCTTTTAGTGCTGTTCGTGCTGCTTTAACATCTTCTCGGTTACGTGCAGCAGATGAGCGAATTGTATGATGTACGTTTCGATATGTTTCCAGCTCATTACTAATGCTTTCTGTACCTTGAGTGAGAGCGGAATGAATAAGAACTAACTCTTCTAATTTTTGATTTGCAAATGCTAATGCATCAAATAGCTCAGTCGATAAGTGAGTTTCTTCTGTTTTATCGATCGGTGTATGCAATAAGCTACAAGAAGGCTGAACGATGAAATCTTTCGTTTGGACTTGTTTTTGTAACGTTGTAAATAACTCAAGAACTTCATCAAGGTCAGCTCTCCAAATGTTACGGCCATCTATACAACCGACAGCTAAAGTTTTATCAGCTGGGAATCCATATTTTGAAATAGCATTTAAATTACCTTCTTTACCATGAATGAAATCTAATCCAATACCGGATACCGGGAATGTAATAATTTCTTCATAGTTTTCTTCCACGCTATCAAAATACGTTTGTAAAAGAAGAGTCGCATTTGGAACTTCTTTACGAATAGCTTCATAAATTTCTTTTGCTTGTTGAACTTCTTCTTTCGTTAAAGAAGCGAAAATTGGTTCATCAACTTGAATGGCTTGTGCACCAGCTGCATGTAGTTCTGAAAGCAGTTGTACGTAAGGTGCAACTAACTGTTTTAAAATGGAAGGAAATTGTTCTTGTGTATAGCCTTTAGCTAATTTTAAGAAAGTATATGGACCTAAAATAACAGGCTTTCCATCTACTCCTAATTCTTGTTTTGCCTCTTCGTATAAGCGAAGTGGACGATTATCTTTTAAAGAGATTTGTAATCCCTCTTCATATTCAGGAACGATATAGTGATAGTTTGTGTTAAACCATTTTGTCATTTCGGAAGCTACGTGATTTTTAGAGCCACGCGCCATTGCGAAATATACATCAAGGTAAGATGTAAACTCAGAAAAACGTGATGGGATAAATCCTAGCATATAGGCAGTATCCAAAACGTGATCATAATATGTAAAGTCGCCAATTGGAATGAGTTCAATCCCTTTTTCTTGCTGTACTTTTACGTGTTGAAGGCGAATTTCTTTCATTGTTGTTAAAAATTGTTCTTCATCAATTTTATTGGACCAAAAAGCTTCCAATGTTTTTTTCCACTCTCGTTGTAGTCCGATACGTGGATAACCTAAGTTACTTGTTTGAATTGCCATTTTAAATTCCTCCCTAATTGAAAGTAAGCATTTCCGTTTACTAGGAAATACTTATAACAAAAAGTGCAAAGACATAGAAAATAAGCCTTCCTTTTTGTTTTAACACCTCATCATCATCCGTGAATCTATCAGTGTTGTTAAAACAGGCAGGTCTCCTGACTTATGCTTCATATAATTTCTTTCACCTTCCCGTTTTCACAGTGGCACCAAAAAGAAATCTCAGCATTTACAGTGGCGGGACCGTGTTGGAGTTTCACCAAGCTTCCCTTTTAAACACGAAACGAAATGTTCGTGTACCTATTTTCCTTTTGAAAGGAATTTAACAAGCGATATGATATTGAAACAAATTCTAACACAATTTTTGGAATTTTGTCTACTGTTTTAAAATAAGAAAATTCCAAAGTTTTTATTTCTTATTATTCTGACTTTTTATTCTGAAGTAACTAATAATATTACAGTATAAAAAGAGAAATTGAGCTATGAAAGAAGTAGGGATGTCTTCTTTCATAGCTCAATTTTCATCTATAGCAACTTCTGAAAGTCGGCCTGCTATAGCATCTTTAAGGAGGGTGTTTAGCCATTGTAATTCAACTGTAATATGCTCAATTACACTTTGCAAGATATATAGTTGTGCACGTGGAACCTTTCCTTTATTACAATCATATATCGTTTGCATAGTATGTAAATATTGAAGAGTATCATTTTTCTTTTTTTCTAAAATAGGAACTAATTCATGATCATTGCTAAAGTGAGCGAAAGATAGGGCTGAATAAATAGGTTTATATATTTGGTTTTTTGCTTCGAATTGTTTTAATAGTAAAGTGTGGAATAGTTTTTTGCCTTCTTCTGTTATATGAAAAATCGTTTTGTCAGGTCGGTTTGTGTCTCTAATTACATTTGTAATGTGAATTGCGCCTTGCTTTTCTAATTGCTCGAAAGCGTAATAAAGTGATCCTTTAGCATATTTAATATAACAATCCATTTGTCGTTCTTTCATAATATGCTGCACTTCATATGGATGTTTATCTCCTTCGAGTAGCAAGCCGAGAATGACTAATTTCATGCTCATGCTGTCTCAACTCCTGTATATAAAAACTTTATACATATTATAAACGGCATATCCTTTTTCATAAAGGGATATGCCGCTTCTTTTTTATATTAACTGACTTGCTTTTGTTTTTCTTTCTTTTTAGGGCCTGTAAAAAGGCGTTCATTTCCCATTAGTAAAATACAAATAACACTTAGTACAGCCGGGATGAGTGCCCAGAAGAATGTGTTCGCAATAGATGTAGCGAGAGCTTCTTTAATACCCGCTAATATTTCAGCAGGAATTTTTGCGGTAGCGCCTGGTGATAATAAGAAACTTGTGTCTCCGCCTTTTGGAGCTAATTTTGCTAGTTCAGGGGGGAACACAGAGTTTAGTTTATCTGTAAAAATATGATTTTGAATTGTACCGAAAATCGTTACACCAAGAGTCATACCGAGTGATCGGAAGAATGAGTTTGTTGATGTCGCCGAACCGCGGTCTCGCATTTCTAACTTGTGAATAGAAGACATACTTAATACTGAGAATGAGAAGCCAACACCAAGCCCAGCGAGAATCATAAATAGTGTTACGAGTAAACGAGGTGTGTCCATTGTTAAAGTACTTAATGAATAAATACCAAGAACGAAGAAGACACCAGATACCATCATAATGTTACGATAGCTTGTTCGAGAAGCTAATTGTCCTCCTGTTTGACTTCCAATTACAGAACCAACCATCATTGGTGTTAAAATTAATCCAGCATTAGAGGCCGAACCTCCAAGAACGCCTTGAATGAAGATTGGAATATAAACTGTACAGATAATAAAAGCAGCACCATAGAAAAAGGCAACTCCTTGACTAGCTGCGAATAAAGGTTTTTTAAATAGATGGAACGAAATAATAGGCTCGGTTGCTTTTCTTTCTACAAAGAAGAAAATAATAAGCGCAATAACTACTGTTGTAAATAAGCCAATAATTACAGTGGAATTCCAGGCATATTCCTTACCACCAAGTTCTAATGCGAACATTAAGCAAACGATACTTATGACAAGTGTAATAGCACCAGCCCAATCAATTTTTTGTTTTCTAAATTCTAGAGACTCACTGTAGTATTTAGTAATGAAGAAAAAGGAGATAAGTCCTAATGGAATATTGATATAGAAGACCCAATGCCAACTTATATAGTCTGTAATATAAGCACCTAATAAAGGACCGAATACACTAGATGTCCCGAAAACAGCACCGAATAGTCCTGTCATCTTCCCGCGTTTTTCTGGTGGGAAGATATCATACATAATTGTAAAGGCGATAGGCATAAGGGCACCACCACCGATACCTTGAATAGCTCTATAAATACTTAATTGCTCAATACTTGAAGCTGTTCCGCAAAGCGCAGAACCGAATAAGAAAAGAATGAGGCCCCCAATATAAAAACGTTTCCGCCCGTACATATCAGAAAGTTTCCCAAAGATAGGCATCCCTGCCATTGTTGCTACCATATAAGCTGATGTGACCCAAACAAACTTATCAAAGCCTCCTAGGTCTCCAACGATTGTTGCCATTGCGGTTGCAACGATTGTATTATCCATTGCGGCCATTAATATACCAAGTAGCAAACCAGCAACAACAAATTTTGTCTTGTTGGTGTCTTTTTTTAATGGTTGAGTTTCCAAATATAACCCTCCTTTAGAAATAAGTAAACTATATTAAGTTTTGAGTGCAGTGGATAAAAAATTTAAATGTATAGTTGATTTTAATTTCTTTTCCATAAGTGCACTAATATGCCATAAAGAATATTATAGTCAAATTTGACTATAAGGCAAATTTTTTCTTCCGTCAAAATATTCTTTCATATAAGTAGAGAACGAGTGAGCGATACGAATATTGCTATAAAGGAAATGAAGTAAATTGTAAAAAAATTTCATAAAGAACACCTTCTGTTAATAGATGAAAAATGGTTTTTTCTTCATATTGTCGAATAGGATAAAAGGAAGAGAAATATTAAACATTACTTGTAGCAAGCTTTAGTAAGTTGAGGAATTCATTGTGTGTATGGTACATCTGAAATGAGGTGAATATATATTATGAAAATATGGGGACGAATTTCGGATACAGGAAAGTATTCAATACCGCTACAACCAGTATTGTGGATTGACGGATCGAAAAAGGAAAATGAATTTCCTCAAGTAGCCGTTACATTGCAAATTGGTAGTATGTATACAGAACAATTTTCGTATGAATTGACCTACGATGTAAACGACATACTTATTATGCGAATTGAAGTGGAAAATAAAGGGGTAGAAATGATTTCGAGAGTTGTTGTAAGTCATATGATTCGAGATTACTTTGCTTATATTCCTAATTCTTTAAAAGTTGATAAGGGGATAAGTGAGTTTTTATTCCAGCTTGTAAGGTGGCGAATTGATGATTTGTTACCAAATGAAAAGGTGGAACTACGTTGCAAAATAAAAGCTAATAAAGATAAAGCTCTTAAACAAGCATTCTTTCAGGCTACATATACATTTCAAGATAAAGAGATATCATATGGTCCACTGCAAACAAATGAAGTTGTTGTGCGGCAATGATAAAAAGGAACCTGTACAAAAGGTTCCTTTTTTAGTGAAGGTTGTGTTTTTTGAGTATTTTCTTTTGCTCTATTCCTTTTTTTCCTACATAGTTATTTTTGTAGCCAAAGTATAGAATAAATAAAAATGAAACAACATTTACAATTGCGTCGATTTGATCGTTTGTAATAAAGTGTATGCCGAAAGAGGTAAATAATAATTTTAATGATAATAGAAAACCAGCTAGTAAACGCATAGCATCTGATAGATTCTCTTTTTGTAGCATATAGATTACTCCTTTCTATAAAAGTTATATATTATATATATGAAATAGAGTAGGAAAGGTATACAAGCTTAAGCAGAAATGTACATTGCATATGTACATTTTTTATTTTGTAGAAAAACATTATTGATATAGAAACATATATTGGTATAAAAGGGGGAGAAGTATGAAACATAAAGGGAAAATTAGTGGATTATTACTTGGAAATACAGTGGCAGTTACAGAATGGATTGCACTTCAGGATGTAATTGCAAAACTGGATTCACGATCATTTTATACCGTCTTTATTATTTATATACTGCAAATGATACTAAGTTATTATTTTGGACATTGGTACGATAAAAGAGCGAACAAGCGTATGAATGTGGAAGTAGGAGGAATGGCAAGCAACGATTTTGTTGTTGATTTTTTTGGGAAAGTAGCCGCTTTATCTGAAAGAGATTCCCGTAATATTACAGTTTACATTCTTTCTGTAAAAGAATGGGAAGGATTAAAAGACACGTTGCAAGAAAAAAAATTGGGAGTGTTAGTACAAAAATTAGAGAGTACCATTGTAAAGACAATTCGGAAGGGAGATGTTGTTACAAAGTGGGATGAAAATAAGTATGTTATTGTAGCAATTGATAATGGTCATGAAACATCAACAATAACAAACAGATTAATGAAAAATATTGAAAGTGAAATAGAAGGTGATTTACTCAGTGTCACTCTTTTATTTGGAGCAGCTAGCTATCCAGTAGAAGGAAAAACGTTTGAAGAACTGTTGAGAAAGTCGCAAAATCAATTGTATCAGTATAGAAATTTGCAAGAAAATGAGTGAAGCTTCGATTTGAAGATATATGATAGGAAGAAGTTTTATTTGTAACATTTTTTTGACTTTTATTACAAAAAACGTTGCGTTTGTAATAAAAGTCTTTAAAAATATATGAAATAAGCATATAATTATGATGGTAGTGCCAATGCAATTTGCACAATGTGTTTTATTTTAAAAGTGTAGAGGAAAGCAAGCTCTACACTTTTCCTTTTTAGGAAATGAAAAGAATATTTGTAAGTTGTTGCGAGATATCGATTGTACTGTGTAAAATGAACAAAGAGATTATTTGATAGAAAGCTGGAAAGGGAATGATAGACGTGAGAGCGGAACGATCACCTTTTATCAGGTGAACTATTATAGTCTTATTAAGACTGAGGTGAAATTCTGTGGCCATTAAGGTAATACATAGTGTGAACAGGTTTTAAAAAACACGAAGAACTATACTTAAAGATGGATATGGAACTGCTAAATACTTCAAAAAGAATAATGTAATATTAAGTAATAATTCGTACAAACAATATTAATGATCTTCGTAAAAAAGATGCGAGTGTATAGAACAATTACATATTTTATAACTTTTTTATATTACACGATGGTCGTTTATAAATAGGAGGAAGAGATGTTGAAATATAGTAAATTAGCAATTATAACTGCATTATCAATGACTTTATTAGCCGGTTGTTTTGGACCGAAACCAGAAGAAGAATTATATGTAGCGTTTGAAAACGCTGCTAAACAAGAAAAAACAATGTTTGAAGATGCAAAAAAACTTGAGGCTTTAGAGAAAGAAGGACAAGAATTATATAACCAGATTGTGCAAGAAGGAAAAGATAATAATCAAACTGTTAAAGAAAAATTGAATCAAGCAGCAAAGAATACAACTGAACGAGAAAAAGTACTTACAAAAGAAAAAGAGGCTTTAAATAAAGCGCAAGAAGAAGTGAAGTCAGCTGATAAGTATGTGAAGAAAATTGAAGATAATAAGTTGAAAGATCAAGCTGATAAAGTGAAAAGCACCTATGAGAAACGACACGATTCATTTAATAAAATGTATGACAGCTATAATAAATCTTTAAAACAAGAAAAAGAGTTATACACAATGTTACAAGATAAAGGTACTAAATTAAAAGATATTAGTGAAAAAGTAAAAGTAGTAAATCAATCTTATAAGGATATTGAGTCAGAAAAAGATAAATTTAATGAATTCACAAAGTCTTATAATACAGAAAAAGTAGCTTTTTATAAACAAGCAAATATTAAAATTAAAGAAGAGAAAAAATAAAACAGTTTGGCCTACACTTGGCCAAACTGTTTTATTTTTTTGTATAAGTACGACTATACCATGGAACAGGTTCACTTAATTTTTTTTCTTGTTTCAATGCTTCAGGACCAATATAATCTTGAAGTGTTTTTTTTGCTACTGTTAAAGATAAGGTTGTTTTCGGATTTCGATAGGAGGATTCAAGATGACCAAGATGCGGTAGAATTCGAAAATCTTCTTTCGTAGGAGGGATGTGGAAAAAATAATCGCCTAAACGTATAAGGACATCAGATTGTTGTTGGCTAAAACGTGGGTTTCTAGAAAAATGTAATCCTTCTTTAATTGCTTTTTTTTCAGCAATCAAACGTTCTAAAGCTGTCTTTTTTAACCAGTATAAATATTTAGGATTAGTAGCTGCTTTAGCATGACGATTCACAACGAAAATAGATTGAGCTAGTCGATTAATAGAATGTTGGTTTTGTAATTGAGATTGTGGTTGTGAAGGTTTCATATTGAATCTCCTTTCAATTTTTCATTATTATACCATAAATAAAAGAGGTTTTTATTATATGCAAAAAGTGATTGTATATATTTTCAATATTAAAGCAATATTGTTACAAAAAACAACTATTTTGTATAATAGTAATAGAATATGTTTTTGAAATTTGATAATGAAAGAGTGAGAAGTTTGAAAGAAATATTAAAACAACAGTATGCCATTATAGATATTGGATCTAATACAATGCGTTTAGTTATTTATGAAAAGAAAAATGGAGGTTTTTATAAAGAGATTGAAAATACAAAAGTGGTTGCTAGGTTAAGGAATTACTTAATTGATGGTGTGTTGAATGAAGAGGGAATAGAAGTATTATTACAGACATTATTTCAATTTCAAGAAAGTACAAGGTTCCATCAGTTGCATCATGTACTTTGTGTTGCAACAGCAACAATTAGACAGTCTGAGAATCAAGAGGAAATTAAAAAGCTTATTGAAGGACAAACGGACTTTACTCTTAGAGTATTATCAGAGTATGAGGAAGCGCGTTACGGATACTTGGCGGTTATGAATTCTACATCGTTTTCAGAAGGAATAACGGTAGATATTGGTGGGGGAAGTACGGAAGTTACATACTTTAGAAATAGAGAGATTTTAGAGTACCATAGTTTTCCTTTTGGGGCACTTTCTTTAAAGCAACAATTTATTAAAGGTGATATTCCTACTAAAGATGAGTTAGAAGGAATGCAACGGTATTTAGAGTTTCAATTTCGAACGTTACCATGGTTAAGCAATAAGAAATTGCCTCTTATTGCAATTGGTGGTAGTGCGAGGAACTTAGTAAAAATCCATCAAAATTTAATATGTTATCCTATAGCAGGATTACATTTATACAAGATGAAAGAAGAAGATATTGAAAATGTAAAAGATGAATTAGGAAAATTGTCGTTCATAGAACTTCAGAAATTGGAAGGATTGGCAAAAGATCGAGCGGATACGATTATTCCAGCGGTTGAAGTATTTCATACACTTGTTCATGTTATAGAGGCACCGGCATTTGTATTAAGTAGAAAAGGGTTAAGAGAAGGTGTTTTCTATGAAGAGTTGACAAAAGATTTGGGGATTTCATATTATCCGAACGTAGTTGAAGAAAGTTTGCATTTACTATCACATGAATACGAAATGGATATGGAATTTGTAATTCAACTTATTAAACATGGAAGACTAATTTGCAAACAACTTGAGGAAATAGGGCTTATTTCTATGTCAATAAAAGACTGGGAAGTGTTCCATCAAGCAGCGAAAGTATTTAATATAGGCAAATATATAGACGAAGAAGCGAGCCGTTTACATACGTTTTATTTATTAGCGAATAAGACAATTGATGGCATGATGCATAAAGATCGAGTAAGGCTAGCACTTATTGCATCGTATAAATCAAAAATGTTATTTAAACAACATTTATCACCATTTGAAGGTTGGTTTGATAAAAGCGAACAAAAAAAAATCCGCCTGTTAGGAGCTGTTTTACAATTTTCAGCTACTTTAAATGTAAGGCAACGATCGCTTGTTGATACCATATCTATAACAGAAAACGAAGAAGGGTTAACGTTTAAAGTTTTATGCGAACAATCAGCATTAGCGGAAAAAGTGCAAGCTGAAAAACAAAAAAAACAGTTAGAAAGAGTATTAAAAACGAATATTAACTTGTTATTTGAACTAAAACATTAGGTTGTACGGATGTCTTTACAAAAAAATTATATTTTATAATATTGTAATTTGCTAAAATAAAAGTAACTAAATTATAGTAAAAAAGTTTCAAGGGGAAGTGTGAAGAGAATGGAATTATTGAAGGGGAATGCAGTAAATTTAAATGATACAGCTTATTACAATAATCGAGAGTTAAGTTGGTTAGCATTTAATGAACGTGTCTTACAAGAAGCGCAAGATGCAAATAATCCACTTTTGGAAAGATTGAAATTTATTAGTATTTTTAGTTCGAATTTAGATGAATTTTTTATGGTACGTGTAGCGGGATTAAAGGATCAAGTGAGTGCTGGATTTAATCAACCAGAAAATAAAGCTGGCTTAACACCAAAAAAGCAATTAAATAAAATTGCGATAAAAGCCCATGCACTAATGACAGTACAATATGATACATTTAAAAATTATGTATTACCAGCGCTTGAGTTAGAGGGAATTGAACGTTTAACATTCAATGATTTGACGAAAGAGCAGCGAGAATTTATAGAAGAGTATTTTGATGAGCAAATTTTTCCGGTGTTAACTCCTGTAGCTATTGATGCATATCGCCCATTTCCAATGTTATTAAACAAAAGTTTGAATTTGGCTACTCTTTTATATGATGAGAAGCAAGCGGAAGAAGAAAACAGGACGAAATTAGGAATTGTGCAAGTTCCTTCATTACTTGAGCGCTTCATAATTTTACCGAGCGAAGGGCAAAAGCATAAATTTATTTTATTAGAAGACGTAATTAGTAGCTTTACTCATAAATTATTTACGGGATATACAGTATCATCTGTTACTCGTTTCCGTATTACACGCAATGCAGATTTAACGATTCATGAAGAAGGTGCGAGAGATTTATTAAAGGTAATTGAAAAAGAATTAAAAAAGCGTAAGTGGGGGGCTGCTGTTCGTTTAGAGGTTGGGAAAGAACACATTGATGAAAGAGTATTAGCATTATTATATGAGGTTCTGGAAGTAAAAGATGAAGATGTATATATAATGGATGGTCCATTAGATTTAACATGTTTGTTTTCTTTATATAAAAAACTAGCTCCTTTATATGAACATCTTGTATATCCAGCTCTTATTCCGCAACCGCCTCAAGATTTAGGTGATGAAGAAGATGTATTTGAAAAAGCAATTGAGCATGATATTTTATTACATCATCCTTTTGAATCCTTTCAGCCGGTAGTTGATTTTGTTCGTGATGCGGCAGACGATCCGAATGTACTTGCGATTAAACAAACGTTATATCGTGTAAGTGGTGATTCACCGATTATTCAGGCGTTAAAGATAGCGGCTGAAAAGGGAAAACAAGTGACGGTATTGGTTGAATTAAAGGCAAGGTTTGATGAAGAAAACAATGTTCATTGGGCTAAAGAATTAGAACAGGCAGGCTGTCATGTTATTTACGGTGTAAGTCACTTGAAAACACATAGTAAAATTACGTTAGTTGTAAGAAGAAAAAACGGAAAAATTGAAAGGTTCGTACATCTTGGAACTGGAAACTATAATGATGCAACAGCGAAGTTATATACTGATTTTGGATATATTACATCAAGAAAAGACTTTGGGGTTGATGCAACCAATTTCTTTAATTATTTAAGTGGTTATACAACAAAGCCACATTTTCATCATTTATCGGTTGCTCCATTTGATATAAGAGAGCAATTTATGGATTTAATAGATGAAGAAATCCGTTATCATAGGCAATATGGAAATGGATATATTATCGCTAAGATGAATTCATTAACAGATAAACCATTAATTAAAAAAATGTACGAAGCATCACAAGCTGGAGTAAAGGTAGAGCTCATTGTTCGGGGAACATGTTGCCTACGACCTGGTATTCCAAATGTAAGTGAAAATATTCGTGTAGTTAGTGTTGTTGGAAGATATTTAGAACATAGCCGTATTTATTATTTCCATCATAATGGGGAGGAGAAAATATATTTATCTTCAGCTGATTGGATGACGCGAAATATGGAGAAGCGAGTGGAAATATCTTTCCCGATATTAGATATTGAAATGAAGGCACGAATTAAGGCGATTTTACAGCTTACATTAGCTGATAATGTGAAAACACGTGAACAAAATAAAGATGGTGATTACTATTATGTTATTAATGGTAGTACAGAAGAAATTGATAGCCAAGTGAAGTTGTTTAAGATGGCATATCAAAATACAGACGCTGAATAATGAAAAAAGTAAAAACCTCTTATGTCCATAAGAGGTTTTTACTTTTTTCTACTCATATGCTCCCAAAATGGAAGGCTGAGTAGAAACAATAGTTTTATTATAAGCGTGTAATAAGGTGGTTCGTTGAGAGAATAACATTTGAAAGAATCGTTATTTTAACTTAGTAATAGTATGGTTGCTGACATGGTCCACCGTAACAAGGATAAGGTGCTGGTGGCGGGAAAGGTGGTGGATAAGGTGGATAAAACGGTCGAGGGCCGAAAGCTAATGCTCCGCCGAGCAATCCACCAGCAATTCCAGCTAGAAAGGGAACGCCAAAAAACGGAAAGAAGCGTGAGTCGCCTACTGGACCAATAGGTGCTGAACGGACTGGGATTGGTTGATAATATGGATACATGAACATACCTCCTTTATTGGACTCACTTTCATCATATGGTAAATGAAACATGGATGAGCGCGTACAAGAAAGGATATGCAAGAAAATAGGCGAATTATTACGAATGTTGAAGTATAAAAAGTGTAATTTCAGGTTTTGACATAAAACGGAATGGGACACGTGTTCTTCCGAGGCCTCGATTGACATAGAGAGTTAAATCCTGAATTGTATAGAAGCCTTCAATATAGTCTTTGGCGAGTGCTGGTGTAATAATAGGTCCTAAAAAAGGAATTTGTACTTGTCCGCCGTGACTATGACCAGAAAGTTGCAAGTTGATTGGATATTTAGAAACTTTGGGCGCGATATCTGGTTCGTGAACAAGAACAATGTTATAAGTACTTTGCCGTGCATGCTCTAATGTTTTCTCTATTTTTGGTCTGCCTAGTAGTATATCATCGAGACCGAAAATAGAAATTTCACTATTATCCATTAAACGAATTCTTTTTTCACTATTTAGCAATAGTTCAAATCCAGATTCACGCATGATGTGCTCATAGTATTCAGTTCCATATCCACCGTGATCATGGTTACCATAAATAGCGAATTTACCGAAGGGGGCTTGTATATTTTTTAAAATGGATGCAACGAAAGGAGTGTCAGTATACGTTTGATAATTATCAATGAGATCTCCGGTAAAAAGGACAATATCTGGATTTACAGCATTAATTTTAGAAACAACTTTAGATAAATGTTGAAGCGAGAAATAGTATCCGAGATGTAAATCGCTGAATTGAAGAATTTTTATACCATGAAAACTTTTTGGGATGAGTTGTGATTTTAATGTGTGCTGTGTAAAAGAAATGAAATGGGGCTCTATATATTTAGCATAGTAGTATCCGATGCTACTGGTTATAAATGAATAGAGACAAGTACGCATACCAATTTTTAAAAAATTTCTTCTTGTAATGTGCTTCATAAAAATATGAGTATACCTCAATGTTTTTATTCCATTTATAGGCTACTCAAATCTCCTTTCAGTTTATTTAAAATATACTTTACATAATAAAAAAGTAGTATAGATTACGAAAAAAAATGAATAAAAAGAAAGTTCTTTACGCTAAAATATCAGAAAAGTTTAAAAATATAAAGATTTCTATTAAATAAAGTGATAAAATGAATGTGTATTCATTTTTTGGAGGGGATGTATGTGAAAGAAAAGGTAGTTATTATAACAGGTGGATCGAGTGGAATGGGAAAAGGAATGGCGACTCGTTTTGCAAAAGAAGGGGCACGAGTTGTTATTACAGGACGTACAAAGGAAAAACTAGAGGAAACAAAGTTGGAAATTGAACAATTTCCAGGGCAAGTATTACCTGTACAAATGGATGTAAGAAATACGGATGACATTCAGAAAATGATTGAACAGATTGATGAGAAGTTTGGTAGAATTGATGTTTTAATAAATAATGCAGCTGGAAACTTTATTTGTCCAGCAGAAGATTTATCTGTGAATGGCTGGAATTCAGTCATTAATATTGTGTTAAACGGTACGTTTTACTGTAGTCATGCTGTCGGAAAATATTGGATTGAAAAAGGTATAAAAGGGAATATCATTAACATGGTAGCAACGTATGCATGGGATGCAGGTCCAGGAGTGATTCATTCGGCTGCAGCGAAGGCAGGGGTATTAGCGATGACGAAGACGCTCGCTGTTGAGTGGGGGCGTAAATATGGAATACGAGTTAACGCTATCGCGCCAGGACCAATTGAACGTACGGGCGGTGCTGATAAATTATGGATTTCAGAAGAAATGGCTAAGCGTACGATACAAAGTGTTCCGCTTGGAAGGCTGGGTACGCCAGAAGAAATCGCTGGTCTAGCTTATTATTTATGCTCAGATGAAGCGGCGTACGTAAATGGAACTTGCATGACAATGGATGGAGGACAACATTTACATCAATATCCATTTTAAAAGGGATAAAAAATGAATGTTTGATTCATTTTTTATGGTTAAATGTGACGGAATTGTGACATATGAAAGAAAAGTGTTTACAAGAGGTCATATATACGTTATATTTAAGACCTCTTTTTTCTTCATAGTAGAATTGCTAATTCCCCTTAGCATTTTACCCCTCTAATCCCTTCAGGAAAACTGAAGGGATTTTTTATTATTTTTCCGTAAATATCATGTTATAATTTTTGAAAAGTAAAGGGAGGGAAGCACGTTGATAGATGCATTAGATGTAATGAGTAACTTGGATAAAGTCCTTCCTTATTATCAAGCTATTTTTAGTGCTGATGAGCATACTGTAATTGGATATGAAGTAGTAGGACGTATTCAAACAGAAGAGGGCATACAAAGTTTAGCTTCTTTCTTTCACGATGATTCGATTCCAAGTGAATTTCAACTGGAAGCGGATAATATTATAGTAGAAAAAGCTTTAAATCGTTATTTAGAAAGCGATCAAAAATTATTATTATTTATACATCGGAATGCTAATGTATTAATGAATGATGATGATGAAAGCTTGCTTCAACTTTTATTGAGGTATGAAGAACAAGGTTTAAATTTAAAACAAATTGTTTTAGAGATTACAGAGCATGAATGTAAAGAAGATATAGAGCAATTTAATCATTTGCTTATGTATTATCGTACATATGGTATTCAAATTTCGATTAATAAGGTCGGAACGGGCACAAGTAATTTAGAGCGTATTAGCGTGTTAGCACCTGATATTTTAAAAGTAGATTTAACGAACTTAAGGCAAACAGCACTTTTACAATCTTATCAAGATATTTTATATTCTTTATCATTACTTGCTAGAAGAATTGGTGCAACCTTGTTATATGAAGAAATAGATGCTTTTTATCAATTGCAATATGCTTGGAAAAACGGTGGAAGATATTATCAAGGTAATTATTTGAAAGAATGTTTACCTGATTTTATTGAAACGAATGTTTTGAAAGAGCGACTTGGTAATGAATGTCATCAGTTTATTCAGCATGAAAAGAAGAAGTTACAAAAAATTTATAATTTAACAGAGATGTTACGCGATCGAATTGGCGATGTTTTATCAAAACAAAAAAAGAATGAAGATATCAATGATTGGTTATTACAATTTAGTCAAAGTGTATCACAGTATAGTTTTCGCATATTTATTTGTAATGAAGATGGTTTCCAACAATCAGGAAATGTTATGAAAAAAGATGGAGAATGGATTGTGATGCCGGATTATTATATGAAGAACTGGAGTTGGCGCCCGTATTTTCTCGAGAATATCATGAAAATGCGTTTTGAGAATAAGGCAAGGCTTTCAGATTTATATGCAGATATCGAAACGGGCGAAATGGTACGAACATTTTCTTTTCCAATAGATGATGACAACTTTTTATTTATAGATTTATCATATGAGTATTTATATGAAGAAGATGTTTTATTTTAATGCACGAAGAGATTCGTGCATTTTTTGTTTGTTTTTATCATAAATTGGTAATAGTGAAAATGGTGATGAAAATGCTGTCTATCGTTGTAAAGATTTTACGAACGAAATCTGTCCTTTCTTTGCATAATCATTGTTACAATGAATACTACAAAGACAAGTTCTTTTAAAAGGAAGGTGAAAAAATGAGGAAATATGGAATATGGCTTGTTCTATTTGTATGTGTTGCCTTTCTAGTTGGTTATAGTGTTACGACTGTTTTAGGGAAAGAGGAAGTGGAAGTTGATCGGAAAGAAGTATTTACAACGATACAAAAAGGCTATGAAACCCAGTTTTCAATTCGTGGGAAGCATTTGCCGATGAATAAGATGATAGAGACGTTATCACCGTATTTTACAGATAATTTCCTTCAAGTATTTACAGATGAAAATAGCAGAAGTGATAAACAAAGTGGTGAATATTTACTTCCGGCAAAAGAAGCACCGTTTTCTTTTAATTCAGAAACGAAAATGTCGTATGATCAAGAGCATAAAAATTTATATGTATATGAGCGGACAAAAAGTGGACAATATCAAATTGTAACATTGAAAAGGGATCAAGATAAATGGAAGTTAGCAGGATATCATGAAAGTCAGGAACTTTTAACTGAAATAAAAAGGTTGCAACAATTATAAAGTGAAACTTTTAATTAGTGGGAGTTTTACTATCTACAAACAGCGGGATAAGAATAGGAATAGGTATTTACCTATTCCTATTCTATATTGAGTAGTTGTTGTAACTTTTCAATTTGAAAACCTGCAACTACTTCGCCATCAATTACGACTGTTGGAGTTGAATAGGAATCATAGTCGTTTAAAAGACGGTTGCGAGCAGCAGCGTCTTTTTTTACGTCAAATTCTTCATATGCAACGTTATTATGCTTCAAAAATTCTTTCACAATAACACATGGCGGACAATCAGGTTGTGTATAAACCTCAATTTTTTTCATTGTAATTCCTCCCTTTTTCTGTTTTTTATTATATTCTTCCAGTATAAAAACCGCAATAAAGAAGGGGAAATATGTTCTTTCTGTTTTTTCCTTCGCATTTCGACAAATTTTAGTTGAGTTTCTGGCTAATAACCTTTATCCTAGAGTGTGGAACATTTTTTCTGTTATGACGGATAGAATGAGTATAGCTGTAAAACCTATTGGTAGGAAGATCAGAGAAAGGAGAGATTTCATGTCTCTACTCCAAGGAATTTTAACTCGACTTGTTAGTCTACAAGAACAAGCTGAAAGCGGTGAAGTAGCACAACGCTATTTTGAAGTGAACGGTGAGCGCAAATGTAGCGTGAAATTTTTCGATAAAAGTGAAATGTATGAGTTAGAAGTGTATCAACAAGGTGAAAAACCTCAAGTGTACCAATTCGATAATATCGACATGGTTGCAATTGAGATTTACGATATCATTTCTTGATACATATAAAAAAGGTACTGCCATATGGCAGTACCTTTTTTAGTTCTATTACTTTCCAGCGTAATGTATAGAAGTTTTTTATTTTTCCTACAATGGTATTAAAATGAAAATTTAATCCGTGCAAGTTTGCTTATCCATGTGGATAAGTAGTCCCGTCAACCGGGTGAATATGTGAAGCTAAACTTCTCACAATTGCTGGGTTCTGCAAATAGCGGGAGAAATATAACTAGGAGGTTATCGTATGGAACGTTTACCAGTTGTGATTTGTCCTAATTGTCAAAGTTCTGCTGAGATTATTCATGTATTAACGGCTCAATCTAATCAAAATGTAATTTATACGTGTCAAGTTTGTCACTTTGTAATTCGAAATATTGAAACGAATAAAGGATAGGAAGTTATAATTTTAGTTTTTGTCCCATACAATGAGAATACGAAAAGTCTGTCTAATTGAAAGGACGTGACTCTGTGGACGGTGCACATAAATTTTACAATGTTTCAGAGAGACATTTAAATTTTGATATGGTCTTTAACCGTATTTGTAGTTTCATTGAAAAGGATCCGCGAAATTTGTATCGATTATCCATTGGGACAGACTCGCAAGCGCATCAAAAGGATACGAGGTTTATTACAGCAATCCATATTCATCGTGTTGGAAAAGGTGCCTGGGGTTGTTTACACCATAGATCAGTAAAAGATAAGCCAGCGACCTTACGTGAGAAAATATATTTAGAAACGCAGTTTAGTCAAGAAATCGCATGTCTATTTACGCCTACTCATATACAAACAATATGGGAGTTATTGCATCCTTATGCTCAAGATGGGGCTGGATTCATAATGGAAATTCATTTAGACATTGGGAATGATGGTTTAACAAGAGAATTTATTTTAGATATGACAGAAAAAATTCGAGCGATGGGATTAACTGCAAAAATTAAGCCGGATGCTTATGCGGCGTTTAGTTATGCAAATCGATATACGAAATGATTTTTTGTATGTTTATAATTGCTACATATCTTTTGGTAAAAACTGAATATTACATCTATTAAATAGGTTAAATTTTTTATATAATAAGAGTGAGTAACGATGCGAGTGTAAGGAGAGGGGTATATGCAAAGGGAAGTTGTTTTAACGAAGGAAGAAGAAAGTTTACTACTAGATATTTTATTTCAGCAAAATTATGCAAGTGAAATTTTAGCTGTGGAACTTACGGACATTGAGAATGGTTTGAAACAGACAGATGTGATGCAATATAAAAAAATCACAAGGTTATTTTACAGATTAAAAAATAAAGGGTATTAAGCGCTACCGGAATGGTAGTCTTTTTTTTGTGCTGTATGCTAAAATAGCTGTGTGATTGTATTTTTATTGAAATAAATTTAGGACAAAATAATAATGTGAAAACGCTGTCATAAAATGTGAATAGAGTTATGAACATAAGCAGGAAAAAGGGAAAATGGGGGATGTAATATGATTAGTATTCCGAAAGACGAATTTCAACAAATTCTTGTGAAGGATTTAATGATTTCATCGGAAAAAGTAGCTCATGTCCAAATTGGAAATGGTTTAGAACATGCTTTACTCGTTCTTGTGAAATCTGGATATTCGGCGATACCTGTCTTAGATCCAATGTATAAATTACATGGTTTGATTAGTACGGCCATGATATTAGATGGTATGTTAGGATTAGAGCGTATTGAGTTTGAAAGACTTGATGATATGAAAGTAGAGCAGGTGATGAAGGAAGATATACCTTTTCTTAAATTAGAAGATTCATTTGCAAAAGCTTTAGAAATGACAATTGATCATCCTTTTATTTGCGCTGTTAATGAAGAAGGCTATTTTGAGGGGATTTTAACACGTCGGGCTATTTTAAAATTGTTGAATAAGAAAGTAAGGCAACATAATCGATAACGTGAGAAAAGTGACTTCATAGAAACGAAGAAGTCACTTTTTTTCGTGCATATCACTTGTGTATGTATTATATTAAAAAAGACATAAAACATAAGGGAAGTTTGCGCTGGAAAATTGTATTTTCTGAATGAAAGCTTAATGGAATAAGGTGTATGGAAGCTAAGGAAAGAGGGAGAAAGTTGCAAATTGATGATTTTCAAATGATGGTTGTGTTAGCTCAGGAATCAAATATGAGAAAAGCGGCGGAACGTTTATTTGTTTCACAACCTGCGCTGAGTCAACGATTACAATCTATGGAGAAACAATGGGGAATGAAGTTTTTTATTCGCTCACAAAAAGGATTGACAATTACACCTGAAGGGGAAAAAGTTGCAAATTATGCCAAAGAAATGTTGCAAAAGGAAGAGGATATAAAAAGTGAGCTAGCTGTTTTTAGAACGGAAACTCATGGAACTTTAAAAATAGCTGTTGCATCAGTTATTGGTCAATATTGGCTCCCTCCTGTTTTGAAAAAGTTTGTGCATAAATATCCTTCTGTAAAGATATCGCTGTTTACTGGATGGAGTAGTGAAGTGCAAAAGCAGTTTTATGAAGGAGACGTTCATGTTGCTATACTGAGGGGAACACAAGAATATAAAGGTCAAAAGCAACAATTATTTGAAGATGAACTGTATTTAGTTGATAAAGAAATAAAAGATATTTCGATGCTAAAAGAAACAAATAGACCGTTCATTCAATTTAAAAGTGACTCAACTTATTATGGACAAATACAAAATTGGTGGTATGGTTTATTTTCTAATCCGCCTAAGCGAACGATTGTAGTTGACCAAATTGAAACATGCAAACAACTTGTTTTAAATGGTATAGGTTACGCCCTTTTACCTTCTACTGTTTTAAAGGAAGTACAGGAAAATATGTATAAAACACCTGTTCAACTGACGAGAGAAACATGGTTGTTAACAAGTGACTCGGCAAGGCAGTTGAAGCAAGTACAAGCATTTTTAGAAATTATAGAAGAAATTCAAAGGGAAAAATAAGATTATTATCTTGCTACTCGCTCTTTCGTTTGGTAGAGTAACATTATAAATGGATTTAGGAGGCAACAAGAATGAAAATGATGGACGCTAACGAAATTATTTCGTTTATTCAAAAAAGTGAAAAGAAAACTCCTGTAAAGGTATACATAAAAGGGGATTTAAAAGAAGTAACATTCCCTGAAACAGTACAAGCATTTGTGAATAAAAAATCAGGTGTATTATTCGGAGAATGGTCTGAAATTAAGACAATTCTTGATGAGAATAATAAGCACATCGTTGACTACGTTGTAGAAAACGATCGTCGTAATTCTGCAATTCCAATGCTTGATTTAAAAGGTATTAAAGCTCGCATCGAGCCAGGTGCTATTATTCGTGACCATGTTGAAATTGGTGACAACGCTGTAATTATGATGAATGCAACAATTAACATTGGTGCTGTAATTGGTGAAGGTTCTATGATCGACATGAACGCAGTACTTGGTGGACGTGCAACAGTCGGTAAAAACTGTCACGTAGGTGCAGGTGCTGTACTTGCAGGTGTTATTGAGCCACCTTCTGCAAAACCAGTTATCGTTGAAGATGATGTAGTAATCGGTGCAAACGTAGTTGTTTTAGAGGGTGTTACAGTAGGTAAAGGTGCAGTTGTAGCAGCGGGAGCTGTTGTAACAGAAGATGTGCCTCCATACACAGTTGTTGCAGGTACTCCAGCACGTGTAATTAAAGAAATTGATGAGAAGACAAAAGCAAAAACAGAAATTAAACAAGAGCTTCGTCAATTAAACCCAGAGAAATAAAAAGTAAAAAAAGCGTAAGAGCGTAAATGGGCTCTTACGCTTTTTATAGATAGAGGTGCAAAAATGACAGTAAGCAAATTTGTCCAAATTCGTAGAGATCTACATAGAATTCCAGAAATTGGATTTAAGGAATGGAAAACACAACAGTATATTTTAGATTATATAGGAACACTTTCTCTTGAATTTGTGGAAGTGAAGACATGGAAAACGGGTGTAATCGTTAAAGTAAATGGAAAAAATCCAGAAAAAATAATAGGTTATCGTGCAGATATAGATGGTCTGCCAATTACAGAGGAAACTGGATATGAGTTTGCTTCTATTCATGAAGGAATGATGCATGCATGTGGCCACGATGTACATACAACAATCGGTTTAGGCCTTCTAACGAAAGCTGTGAGCGAAAGAATAGATGATGACCTTGTATTTCTATTCCAGCCAGCAGAAGAAGGACCAGGCGGTGCTCTTCCTATGTTAGAAAGTGAAGAGTTAAAAGAATGGAAACCAAATATAATTCTTGGTCTTCATATTGCACCAGAATACGCTGTAGGGACAATTGCAACGAAAGAAGGACTGTTATTTGCTAATACTTCAGAATTATATATTGATTTAAAAGGGAAAGGTGGCCATGCTGCCTATCCGCATACTGCAAATGATATGATTGTTGCAGCGAGTCATCTTGTTACACAGCTTCAATCCGTTATTAGTCGCAATGTAAATCCTCTTGATAGTGCAGTAATTACAATCGGGAAAATTACAGGTGGTACGGTTCAAAATATTATTGCAGAAAAATCTCGTTTAGAAGGAACGATTCGAACATTATCAGTGGAATCAATGAAGCGTGTGAAAAGCAGAATTGAGGCAATTGTTGCAGGTATCGAAGCTTCTTTCCAGTGTGAGGTGATTATAGATTACGGAGCAATGTATCATCAAGTATATAACCATGAAGAGTTAACAAGAGAGTTTATGCAATTTGTACATAAACAAACAGATATGAATGTTATTACATGTACTGAGGCAATGACAGGTGAAGATTTTGGTTATATGCTTCGAGAAATCCCTGGATTTATGTTTTGGCTTGGAGTAAATTCAGAATATGGTTTACATCATGCAAAATTAAAACCAGACGAAGAAGTGATTGAAAAGGCAATTACATTTTTAAGCCAATATGTAAAGTGGAAAGGGAATAGAAAATAAAACTTCCGCTTTATTGAAGGTTCCAAAAAACTTTTTGTTATGAGGTGTAAGTAACGCTCGTATAGAGTGATTTTAGACATTTACATACAAATGAAAGAATAAAGTTAATTGGAGTGTTTTAATAATGAGCAGGGGGTTTTTAGCCACTGCTCATTATTAATTATGTGACTAACTTATATATGTTTACTTTTAGTATGAAAAGTGTGTAAAATCAATGTGAAACATAGAAAAAAGGGTGGGGAATTACGTGCAAATTAGCAGTGCGATTTTATGTTTCGTCTTATATGCGTATGTTATTATTGCGGCGGTTTATTTTGGGATAAGTTTTTATGCCTATCGTTTAGTAGATAATAATGAATATGACGAAACATACAAATGGGTGAAGAGATATTTATCACCTGTACTAGAAATTATGAATGGGTTTGTGCTCTTTTTATTTATTGGATTAATTGCTTTCTCAACGAGTTTAGTAGGGAATAAAACTACGTTATTTGTATTGGGTATCATTATTTTTATGTTGTTAGGAATAAGGATTGGTAATACGGTCTTTTGGAATGAAAGAAAAGTAGATGGTTGGACGGGAATGTTAATTCCATGCATGTTAGCTGCAATCGTGACAAATATAGAACATGAATATTATCAATTACATTTTTGGCTTATTATCGTTTTAACAATTCTTTCTGTTTTGTATATAAGCACAGTAGTACTAACATATATTGCACATGAAAAAGGTGATGTTAAAGGCACTCGTTTCTTTAGAGGACGGGCATTATTTTGGAGTGTGCCGACGATGGCAGTTATCGCGCTTATTGCGATATTAGTAAATGGATATCAATTTTCTAGTTGGCAACTATTTTTAGAAAATTGGTGGATCTTTATCTTTTCGTTTATTGCTTTTTTAGGTGCAACGCATTATTTATTCCATCAACATCATTACATATGGGCGTTGTTATTTGCATTCATACAGCTTCTATTTGCCTTTTTTGGTCAAGAAACATTATTATTCGTTTTTGAAACATTTAGTTCGTTTGGAAATATATTTGTATTTGCTATGTTACTTGTTGGTATCGCTTTTTACTTGCAACAATATTTTTATATACAAAAACAAAAATAAGAGCTAATTACAGTTTTTGTGACGCATATAAAGTGTGTTACACTGAAAATAAATAGTACTTGAAGTTATTGGAGGAATTCCTGTGGGTGAGAAAGAAAAAGAATTTGCTGTCATTGGACTTGGTCGCTTTGGTGGAAGTATTTGCCGAGAACTAGCTCAATTAGGTATGGAAGTAATGGCAATCGACTCAGATGAGGATAAAATTAATGAATTTGCAAATATAGCTTCGCATGCTGTAATTGCAGATTCAACAGATGAGATGGTATTAAAAAGCCTTGGTATTCGAAATTTTGATCACGTAGTCGTTGCTATTGGAGATAATTTAAATTCAAGTATTCTAACTACTTTGATTTTGAAAGAATTGGGTGTAAAAAATATTACTGTAAAAGCTCAAAATGATTATCATGAAAAAGTGTTAAGTAAAATAGGTGCAGATCATATTGTGCATCCAGAACGTGATATGGGAAAAAGGATTGCTAATAATATTGCATCAAGCAATGTGTTAGACTACCTTGAGCTTTCAGATGAGCATAGTATTGTAGAGATTATTGCGAATAAAAAAATTGATGGGCACTCTTTAATTGAATTAGATATTCGTGCGAAGTTTGGATTGAATATTGTAGCAATTAAACGAGGTAAAGAAGTTATCGTATCCCCTCGGGCTACGGAGAATATTCAAGCAGGAGATATATTAATTGTCATTGGTCATGACGATGAAGTGGATCGATTTAAACACTTTTTAAGATAAGAGAAAAGGACAATGCCTTCATAGCATTGTCCTTTTTCTTATATTTCCATAATGATTGGTAAAATCATTGGACGGCGTTTCGTTTTCTCATATAGGAATGGAGCTAATGTGTCTGTAATTTCATTTTTAATTTCAGACCATTGTGTTGTTTTACGCTCCATTACTTTTTCTAAATGAGTTGTAATTAATGTTTGTGCATCATTGATTAAATCGCTGCTTTCACGCATGTAAACGAAACCGCGTGAGATGATATCAGGTCCTGCTGCAACTTTAAATTCTTTCATATCAATGCTTACAACTACAATTACAAGTCCTTCTTCAGAAAGGATACGACGATCTCGTAATACGATATTGCCGATATCCCCAATACCGTTTCCATCAATGTAGACCGAACCAGATGGGATTTTTCCAGCTACGCTAGCTTCATCAGAACGTAAAGCAAGAACATCGCCATTATCCATAATGAAGCAATTTTCTTCAGGGATACCACAATCATTTGCTATGTTCATGTGCATACGCTGCATACGATATTCACCATGAATTGGCATGAAGTACTTCGGTTTAATTAGACGTAACATTAACTTTTGTTCTTCTTGTCCACCGTGTCCACTTGTATGGATATTTGAAAGTTTCCCGTGAATTACATCAGCGCCAGCGCGGTACAACATGTTAATTGTACGACTTACGCTAATTGTATTTCCTGGAATTGGTGAAGAAGAGAAAACAACTGTATCTCCAGGAATAATTTGAATTTGGCGGTGTGTACCGTTTGCAATACGTGAAAGTGCTGCCATCGGTTCACCTTGACTACCTGTACATAAAATAACAACTTTATTAGCTGGTAAGCGGTTTAGTTGAGATGCATCTATGAATGTATCTTTCGGGCAACGAATATAACCAAGGTTTTGTCCGATTTCAATCGCTGCTTCCATACTTCGACCAAACACAGCTACTTTACGGTTGTTTTCAACAGCAGCTTCAATAACTTGTTGTAAACGGTGAATATTTGATGCAAAGGTTGCGAATATAATCCGTCCGTCTACTTTACGGAAAATGTCTTGAATGCTATCACCAACGCGACGCTCAGACATAGTAAAGTTTGGAACTTCACTGTTCGTACTATCAGATAATAGACATAGCACGCCATCTTTACCGATTTCAGCCATTTTTGTTAAATCAGCTGGTTCACCAACTGGTGTGAAATCAAATTTGAAATCACCTGTATGAACAACTTGACCTTGAGGTGTTTTCACAACAACGCCGTACGAATCTGGAATACTGTGAGTTGTACGGAAGAAGGATACAGACGTTTTTTTGAATTTAATAACGTCATCTTCTTGAATTTCGTAAAGTTTTGCTTTACGAAGTAAGCCGTGTTCTTCCAATTTGTTTTTGATGAGTGCAATTGCTAATTTTCCGCCGTAAATCGGGATGTTCACTTGACGTAATAGGTAAGGGATTCCGCCGATATGATCTTCGTGACCATGTGTAATGAATAACCCTTTAATTTTATCTTCGTTTCGCACAAAATAAGTGTAGTCTGGTATTACATAATCGATTCCGAGAAGTTCGTCCTCTGGAAATTTAATTCCAGCATCAATTATAATAATTTCATCTTGAAATTGAACAGCGTATGTATTTTTACCGATTTCACCAAGCCCACCGAGAGCAAATACAGCAACTTGGTCGTTTTTTAGAAATTTCATATCGCTATACGATTTCCGCTAATGTTAAATCAGCGTTTTCTTTTTCATATTCAAGATGAGCGCCAGTAACAGACTGAACAAACTCGATATTATATGCGAACTTATTTAATTTTGTACGAACATCCTTTTCAGACGTAGCCTCTAAATATAAAACTTTTGTATTTTCACGTACTGGAACCTCAGTTAATTTTTCTTGATAAAATACTTTAAAAATCATTTGGAAAACCTCTCCTTGTCTATGTTTTGCATTATCTGTTACTTATTATAAAGCAAACAGTCACGATTTTCATGTTTTTTCGAATGAGAATGAAGAAAAAGCCCGAAATGGGCACAATTTAAGCGATTGTCTTTTTACGGACTAGACCGTTTAAATAACGCTTGAGCTTTTTCTTCAGCTTCTTCAGCATGATTACTCCTTCCTTTCCTTATTTTAAACATGCATATTACTAGTGAGAATTCTATCTCTGATATAAGAGATAGGACAAAAGTGAATGGTGAGTCTTGTCCTTTCCCATACAGTGAAAGTTATTCTATAGTAACGATTAGTAGCCGTTAGTTATAGGTATAGTATGAGGAAGAATGGAAAAGAAAATTCATCCGAACAAGTATCCACATGTTTTACTAATATATATATGCAAAGTTTACAAATAAGGTCAGAAAGGGAACGCTTTCTTCACAGATGTTTAATATGTTATACTTTTTTTTAGAATTTGAAAAGTGATATTCAAAATAGGAATATAGAGTGCCAGAAAGGATTTTGACAAATGAATGATAAAATTGTCTTTTTTGATATTGATGGAACATTATTAGATCATGATAAAAAAATTCCACAATCTACACGAGATGCAGTAAAACAGTTACAAGAAAAAGGTGTACATGTAGCAATTGCGACAGGGCGCGCGCCATTTATGTTCGAAGATATTCGTAAGGAACTTGATATACATAATTATGTTAGTTTTAATGGACAATACGTTGTCTTTGAAGATGAGGTAATATTTAATAATCCGTTACATCCAGATGCTTTACATAAGTTTACTCAGTTTGCAAAACAAGAAGGATATCCACTTGTATATCTTGACCATCAAGATATGAGAGCATCAGTGGAATATCATGATTATGTGAAAGAAGGCTTTGGAAGCTTAAACTTTGAGCATCCAGCATATGAGCCTAATTTTTATGAGGAACGTAATATTTATCAAACACTACTTTTTTGTGAAGTAAATGAAGAGGAAAAGTTTATTAATCATTATCCAGATTTTCATTTTATTCGTTGGCATGCATATTCAATGGATATCATTCCGAATGGTGGTTCTAAGGCAAAAGGAATTGAGAAATACATTGAAAAGTTAGGTTTTAATCGTGATCAAGTGTATGCATTTGGAGATGGTTTAAATGATTTAGAAATGATTGAAGCCGTTGGCACAGGTATTGTGATGGGAAATGGCCATGAAGACTTGAAAAAACTTGCAAATCATGTGACAAAGGATGTTAGTGAAGACGGTATATATCATGGACTAAAGTGGGCTGGATTGCTATAAGTGAATATGGAACCCATTTCATAATAAAGAGGCGGAAGTTAATCTTCCGCCTCTTTATTATTATCGCTCTAGAGGTTTGGAATCATCAGGAGCGGCAAAAGGATTTTCTTTATTGATATGGTCATAGAACATAACGCCATTTAAATGGTCAATCTCGTGTTGGAATACGATTGCTGGTAAACCTTTTAAACGCAATTTTACTTCTTCGCCGTTAATAGAAGTTGCTTTTACTGTAATTCTTGTATAACGAGGAACATAACCAGGTACTTCGCGGTCTACAGATAGACAGCCTTCACCACCCTGTAAATATGTACGTTCAACAGAATGGCTAATGATTTTTGGATTGAATAATGCATGGCTATATAATGTACCATCCGCATCGGTTACATGAACTGCAATCATTTTTTTGGAAACACCGATTTGCGGAGCCGCTAATCCGATTCCAGGGCGTAAACTATATTTTTCAGCCATTTCAGGATCTTGGCTATTTATTACGAATTCAATCATTTCTTTTAAGGTAGTTGTATCTTCTTCGCTTGCCGGTAATGACACCTCTTCTGCAACGTCGCGCAAAATAGGATCTCCTTCGCGAATAACATCTTTCATTGTAAGCATATGTAATCTCTCCTTTCCTCTTTAGTCTACCAAAGGAGAGGGAAAAAGTCATCGGCAAGAAAGGGTAGGCATTTTGGAAATCGTTCTATTATAGAGTAGTTATGTATGTGATAAACAGAAAAAGACGGCAAAGCCGTCTTTTTCTTTCCATAGTTGTTTCGTTTTACATTAGCGAATGCAAGCAGCACCAACGATAATTAAAAGAATAAACAACACAACGATTAAGGCGAAGCCGCGTCCAGACCCGCCACAAGAACCGCCATAACCGTAGGAAGGATATGAACAAGTTGGATAGCAATATGAGTATCCGTACATGAGATGACCTCCTTTATCATTTCCCGCTAATACTGCGGTTACTATAATGTATGGAAGAGGGGGTGGAAATGTATAGGTATTTACCTAAAAAAGGAAGAGTAGTTTGTATATTTTTGTTACGAAGAGAGAAAAACTAAAGAGAATTAAATCGTTTACATATTATTCTAAGAGAAAAAATAAGTGAAAAAGGGAATAATATAACAGTAGGTCAATGCTTACTAATACAGATGTAAAAAATAAAAACACGTTTGTGTAGTAGAAACCTGCATATTATTTATAAAAAAACGTATTCAAAGTAATTGACATCGTAATTAGAATAGTTGTAAACTAAAAAACGTGATCAAGATTGTATTAATATGTTTCTGAAAAAACATTAGTACAGATTGTTAGGTACACAAAATTATTCTCAACCGACAGACAAACATGTTGGTTTACATCGTTGCGCTTTTTAAACTGGAAAATAGCCAGTGAAAGCGTTTCAGAATATGGTTCAAGAGAGGAAGAGGTGAACGGAATGGGTACTAAAACAAAAAAGACCCTATTTAATGTTGATGAGCAAATGAAAGCTATCGCAGCTCAATTTGAAACATTACAAATTTTAAATGAAAACGGTGAAGTTGTGAATGAAGCAGCTATGCCTGAATTATCTGATGATCAATTAAAAGAATTAATGCGTCGTATGGTGTATACACGCGTATTAGATCAACGTTCTATTTCTTTAAACCGTCAAGGACGTTTAGGTTTCTACGCACCTACAGCTGGACAAGAAGCTTCTCAATTAGCGAGTCATTTCGCACTTGAAGCAGAAGACTTCATCTTACCAGGGTACCGTGATGTACCACAATTAGTATGGCACAGATTACCATTATACCAAGCATTCTTATTCTCTCGTGGACACTTTATGGGTAACCAAATGCCTGAGAATGTAAATGCATTAGCTCCACAAATCATTATCGGTGCGCAAATCATCCAAACTGCTGGTGTTGCGTTAGGTATGAAACTACGTGGTAAAAAATCTGTTGCAATTACTTACACTGGTGACGGTGGTGCTTCACAAGGTGACTTCTACGAAGGTATGAACTTTGCAGGTGCATTCAAAGCTCCAGCAATCTTCGTTGTTCAAAACAACCGTTATGCAATTTCTACTCCAGTAGAAAAGCAATCTGCAGCTAAAACTGTAGCACAAAAAGCAGTAGCAGCAGGTATTTACGGAATTCAAGTAGACGGTATGGATCCATTAGCTGTATACGCAGCAACTGCTTTCGCTCGTGAGCGCGCAGTAAATGGCGAAGGCCCTACTTTAATCGAGACTTTAACATTCCGTTACGGTCCACATACAATGGCTGGTGATGACCCAACTCGTTACCGTACAAAAGATATCGAAAACGAATGGGAACAAAAAGACCCAATCGTACGCTTCCGTAAGTTCTTAGAAGCTAAAGGCCTATGGTCTCAAGAAGTTGAAGAGACAGTAATCGAAGAAGCAAAAGAAGATATCAAACAAGCAATTGCTAAGGCTGACCAAGCTCCAAAACAAAAAGTAACTGATTTAATGGAAATCATGTACGAAAAAATGCCTTACAACTTAGCTGAACAATATGAAATTTACAAAGAAAAGGAGTCGAAGTAAGCCATGGCTCAAATGACAATGATTCAAGCAATCACTGATGCTTTACGCGTTGAAATGAAAAATGATCCTAACGTACTTGTATTTGGTGAAGACGTTGGTGTAAACGGTGGTGTATTCCGTGCTACTGAAGGTTTACAAGCTGAATTTGGTGAAGATCGTGTAATGGATACTCCACTTGCAGAGTCTGGTATTGGTGGACTTGCAGTTGGTCTTGCACTTGAAGGATTCCGTCCAGTTCCAGAAATCCAATTCTTCGGTTTCGTTTTTGAAGTAATGGATTCAATTTCTGGTCAATTGGCTCGTATGCGTTACCGTTCTGGTGGACGTTGGACTGCTCCAGTAACAGTTCGTTCTCCATTCGGTGGTGGTGTTCATACTCCTGAACTACATGCTGATAGCTTAGAAGGATTAGTGGCTCAACAACCTGGTCTAAAAGTTGTTATTCCATCTACTCCATACGATGCTAAAGGTCTTTTAATCTCTGCGATTCGTGACAACGATCCAGTTATCTACTTAGAGCATATGAAATTGTACCGTTCATTCCGTCAAGATGTACCAGAAGGCGAATACACAATTGATTTAGGTAAAGCTGATATCAAACGTGAAGGTACAGATGTATCTGTTATCGCTTACGGTGCTATGGTTCACGCTGCATTAAAAGCTGCTGAAGAACTTGAAAAAGAAGGTATCTCTTTAGAGGTTGTTGACTTACGTACAGTTCAACCATTAGATATCGAAACAATCATCGCTTCTGTTGAAAAAACAGGTCGCGTAGTTGTAGTTCAAGAAGCTCAAAAACAAGCTGGTATTGCAGCTAACGTTGTAGCGGAAATTAACGACCGTGCAATCTTAAACTTAGAAGCTCCAGTTGTACGTGTTGCAGCTGCTGATACAGTATTCCCATTCTCTCAAGCAGAGAGCGTATGGTTACCAAACCACAAGGATATTGTTGAAGCTGTAAACAAAGTAATGAACTTCTAATTTTTAGTTTTTCATGTGCAAAAGAAATCAGCACATGCTGGTTTCTTTTGTACATATTCCATAATAATGAAATGAATCAGGGGGCTGAATTCCGTGGCATTTGAATTTAAACTACCAGATATCGGTGAAGGTATCCACGAAGGTGAAATCGTAAAATGGTTTATTAAACCAGGCGATGAAGTAAATGAAGACGATGTACTTCTTGAAGTACAAAATGATAAAGCAGTAGTAGAAATCCCTTCTCCTGTTAAAGGTAAAGTACTTGAAGTACTTGTAGAAGAAGGAACAGTTGCAATCGTAGGAGATACATTAATTAAATTTGATGCTCCTGGATACGAAAACCTTAAATTTAAAGGTGACGATCATGATGAAGCTCCAAAAGCTGAAGAAGCAGCAGTAGAAGCTCCAGCAGCGGAAGCTACTCCAGCAGCAACTGCAGAAGTAGTAAATGAGCGCGTAATCGCTATGCCATCTGTTCGTAAATACGCTCGTGAAAAAGGTGTAGACATTCATAAAGTAGCTGGTACTGGTAAGAACGGCCGTATCGTAAAAGCTGACATCGATGCATTTGCAAATGGTGGACAAACTGTAGCAGCAACTGAGGCTCCAGCAGCAGTAGAAGCTACTCCAGCAGCAGCGAAAGAAGAAGCACCAAAAGCACAACCAATTCCAGCTGGTGAATATCCAGAAACTCGTGAGAAAATGAGTGGTATCCGTAAAGCGATTGCGAAAGCAATGGTTAACTCTAAACACACAGCTCCTCACGTAACATTAATGGATGAAGTTGATGTAACTGAGCTTGTTGCTCACCGTAAGAAGTTCAAAGCAGTAGCAGCTGACAAAGGTATTAAATTAACTTACCTTCCATACGTTGTTAAAGCTTTAACATCTGCATTACGTGAATACCCAATGTTAAACACTTCTTTAGACGATGCATCTCAAGAAGTAGTTCATAAACATTACTTCAACATCGGTATCGCAGCTGATACAGACAAAGGTCTATTAGTACCAGTTGTTAAAGATACAGATCGTAAGTCTATCTTCACTATTTCTAACGAGATCAATGATCTTGCTGGTAAAGCACGTGAAGGTCGTCTAGCTCCAACTGAAATGAAAGGTGCTTCTTGCACAATTACAAACATTGGTTCTGCAGGTGGACAATGGTTCACTCCAGTTATCAATCACCCAGAAGTAGCAATCCTTGGTATCGGCCGTATCGCTGAAAAACCAGTTGTGAAAAATGGTGAGATCGTTGCAGCTCCAGTATTAGCATTATCTCTAAGCTTTGACCATCGTTTAATTGACGGCGCAACTGCTCAAAAAGCGTTAAACCAAATTAAACGTCTATTGAATGACCCACAATTATTAGTAATGGAGGCGTAATAACAATGGTAGTAGGAGATTTCCCAATTGAATTAGATACAGTCGTTGTTGGTGCAGGTCCTGGTGGATACGTTGCGGCAATTCGTGCAGCACAATTAGGTCAAAAGGTAGCAATCATTGAAAAAGCTAACCTTGGTGGCGTATGCTTAAACGTTGGATGTATTCCTTCAAAAGCGTTAATCAATGCAGGTCATCGTTATGAGAATGCAATGCATTCTGATGACATGGGTATCACTGCAGAGAACGTAAAAGTTGACTTTACAAAAGTTCAAGAATGGAAAAACGGCGTAGTTAAGAAATTAACTGGCGGTGTTGAAGGCCTTCTTAAAGGTAACAAAGTTGAAATCATTCGCGGTGAAGCTTACTTCGTAGATGCTAATACATTACGCGTTATGACTGAAGATGCAGCTCAAACTTATACGTTTAAAAATGCTGTTCTTGCAACTGGTTCTACACCAATCGAAATTCCAGGATTCAAATACTCTAAACGTGTTATCAACTCTACAGGTGCTTTAAGCTTACCTGAAATTCCTAAAAAACTTGTTGTAATCGGCGGCGGTTACATCGGTATGGAATTAGGTACTGCATATGCTAACTTCGGTACAGAAGTTACTGTAGTAGAAGCTGGCGACGAAATCTTAGCTGGTTTCGAAAAAGCTATGAGCTCTGTTGTTAAACGTGCTCTACAGAAAAAAGGTAACGTAAATATCCATACAAAAGCTATGGCTAAAGGCGTTGAAGAAACAGAAACTGGCGTAAAAGTTAGCTTTGAAGTTAAAGGTGAAATCCAAACTGTAGAAGCAGATTACGTATTAGTAACTGTAGGTCGTCGTCCAAACACTCAAGAAATCGGTCTTGAGCAAGTTGGAGTTAAAATGACTGACCGCGGCATCATCGAAATCGATGAGCAATGTCGTACAAATGTACCAAACATCTATGCAATCGGTGATATCGTTCCTGGACCACCATTAGCTCACAAAGCTTCTTACGAAGGTAAAGTAGCTGTAGAAGCAATTAGTGGCCATGCATCAGCTATCGATTACATCGGAATTCCTGCAGTATGCTTCACTGATCCAGAATTAGCATCTGTTGGTTACACTAAAAAACAAGCTGAAGAAGCTGGAATGACTGTAACTGTATCTAAGTTCCCATTCGCTGCTAACGGTCGTGCATTATCATTAAACAGCACTGACGGTTTCCTACAACTTGTAACACGTAAAGAAGATGGTCTTCTTGTAGGTGCTCAAGTTGCAGGTGCAGGTGCTTCTGATATTATCTCTGAGATTGGTTTAGCTATCGAAGCTGGAATGACAGCTGAAGATATCGCTCAAACAATCCATGCTCACCCAACATTAGGTGAAATCACAATGGAAGCAGCTGAAGTTGCTCTTGGAATGCCAATTCACATTGTAAAATAATTTAAGTAATGTAAATAGCCCCTCTCTTATTGTAAGAGAGGGGCTATTTTTATTTTCATCAAATGACTTGCAAGGTCTTTAAACGTACTTGTCGAATGAATATATAATACTTTAACAAATGATTTAGGCGTAACTTACTTCAAAGGTAATATATATCATCCTATAATATGTAATTGATTCAAACTTAACCCCATATATTAATAAAATAGAGCATGTCAAAGGAGAAGGTTCCATGAAAATATTACATGTTATATTTTATCATTTACTACTATGGAGTGGCTTTTCCACTGTATTAACATTATCGAATGGTGATAAGTTTCATTATAAAGTTATTCTTTTTTTCGTATTCCTGTATTTAGCCTATGTAATAGCGTATTTTGTATTACACGTAAGAAAGCAAGCGTTATTTCTTACATGTTCGAATTGTATACTATTTTTAATCGTATTATTTATTTTTTAAATTAACGTTTATAAAAATACATTGTTCTTCCATTAAATAATTGTAACTCTCCTTCTAATTTCTTCGCTAAAAAACGGCAAAATTCATTTGCTTTCCCTTTGTCACCATATGTTGCATTAGGTGGTAAAGAAACTTGGATGAAAAATTGTTCATTTTCTATACCAACACCAATATAAATTGAGTCATACCGGTCGTGATTAGATTGAAGTTTTAATGTTGTTGTAGATGTATCTAAAATTTCATAAGGAAAAGCGGTATTTGTATACGTGTAATTAATTTGGGCACCAGTTTTAGAAGTAACTGTTTTATAATAATGAAAAAGTTGTTTTATATCATCTATTGAAACAGATTGTTGGTTGGATTTTGGTACAAGCGTAATAAAGGCGTGTTGCATATAAGTTCCCCCTAACTTAGTAGAATACTATCATTCTACATCCTACTGAATTTTTTGACAATTAAAAGGAGTATTACATGTTTTGTTTAATATACTATTAATGAAACGTGATGTAGAAAGGTGGAAACCAATGTTTGAAAAATTGTATGATGAGCATGAAAGTGTGAAGGTACGATTTTTAGGGTTTATGACACATGATACACGTTATGATTTTGGTGTTATTTATACAAATATGTTTTTTGGAAAACCGCTCATTGTTTGTATGCAAACAGGAAGGTCTACTTTACTCGGAAGAGATGATGTAGAGAATGTTCAATATATACAGGAGATTTTTAAATTAGGATCAGAAGAGGAAGCGAAGGAGTTAGCTCAGTTTTTCAAATTTCTAGTTCCGTCAACTTCTTTACATGCGGAATATGAAGAATAATTAATGTGAAACAGTCGTACTTATAAATATGGCTGTTTTTTATTTGAATATCGCATACTAATTAAAATTTAAAATATTTAATGTGTTATACTAAAAACCTATTGACGTAAAAAGTATAACATATTAAAATAAAGACAGAAAGTTAAGCGGTTACAAAAAAGTTTTTGGGATTATAAACTTAGGGGGAAATGAAAAATGGGAACAATCGTATGTCAAGATTGTGAAGGTACAATTGCACACTTCGAAGATGAGAAAGTAACGGTACTTTACGGGAAATGTGGATCTTGCGGATGTGATCACACAGAGCATACAAAAGCCCAATAATTGATAGGAAATGGACAGCTAAAAGTTTTTAGGACCATAAACTTAGGGGGAAATGAAAAATGGGAACAATCGTATGCCAAGTATGTGAAGGAACAATCGGACATTTTGAAGATGAGAAAACGACAGTACTTTACGGAAAATGTGGAACAAATTGTGACTGTGCTAGAAAAGATAATGCGAAAGCTTAATGATAGATAAATAGATTACTATTAAAACTCAGGGGGAAATGAAAATGGGAACAATCGTATGCCAAGTATGTGAAGGAACAATTGGACATTTTGAAGATGAAAAATCAACAGTCCTATACGGGAAATGTGGATCTCATTGCGAATGTGACCATAAAGAACATACAAAAGCTTAATAATAAGAAAAAGCGCCTACATGTGTAGGCGCTTTTTTAATAAATTGTAGTTGTATGGCCAACTGTTGCAACGATTGCATCATCTCTAATTGGAATAAAGCTTATGGATGTCTGTGGTGTACTAGAAGAAGCGTATTGGCTCATTATACGGCTATCTATACGGGTAATAGTATCGGTCAAGAAAGCTGAAATAAAAGCGTAAGGGACTCGTCGTTCATTTAATGAATAAATAATTTCTTCTTTTGTTTTTACACCTACGCCATGTCCGTAAAAAAAGAAATTTCCTAAATAGATTGTGTTTTCTCCTTGCCACTCAATCGTAGCTGGATTCACTTGTGGATTTTTAAAGTAAACGAGGTCACCTGGAACAAGATCGCCACCGTTTTTTGTTATGAGTCTTAGATCTTGATCGTAGTCCCATGTATAAAGTAAAAGGTTTGCAAATAGACGATTGAAAGTTTCTTCCTCATACAATGATAATAAAGCTTTATAAAAAATAATGATCATAGCGGTTGCGCATTCAGTTCCATATAGTTTTCCGTTTTTGAAAATATCTTGTATGGCAATAGAAGGTGGTATGTTTGGAAGAAGCTCGAATCCTCCAAGGGATGTTCTTTTCCAATACTGGGGGTTGCAAAAGGATTGTTGAAATGTGCGAAACTGAAATCCACTTTGAAAAAGTTCTAGTGCAGAGATAATAATATTAACTCGTAAATTGAGATCAAAGCTGAGTTCATCAGCTGTTCGGAAGGAATAAACTTCTTGATTTCCTGCCATTATTGATAAAATTTGTTGTTTCTCTGCTGCAAATGGCTCATATTCATTTGTAATATAAGGATGTACAATAGAACGGCCTATTACAATCATAATAGTATCCCCACCTATACGTTACATTCTTTAGTATCGTATGAAGAAAAGGAAAAAAGGTGAAAAAAAAGCCTATCAACTGATAGGCTTGTACTCTTTAATAACACGTAATGTTTGTAATGTCATATCTTCAGGACCTTGTACAGGTAAACCTGCTTCTAAGTTTTTACGAATATACTCTAAGTTTTCTTGTGTAATAATTTCCCCCGGAGTAAAGATTGGAATCCCTGGCGGATAAACCATAACAAAATCAGCTATAATACGACCCGCTGCATTTTCAAATGGAATGACTTCTGTTTCCGAATAAAAAGCATCTCGAGGAGAAAGTGCTAGCACTGGAATTTCTGGAATCTCTACTTGTACTTGAACACCTTTATCTGCCCTATTTCTAAATGTTGCTGCTAAATCTTGTAATGCTGCAATAAGTGTATTTGTATCACTTTCTGTGTCTCCTAAAGTGATAAGACATAGTATGTTGTATAGATCTGAGAGTTCTACTTCAATGTTATATTGCTCTCTAAGCCATACTTCAGCTTGGTGGCCGGTAATACCTAAATCTTTTACAGATACAATTATCTTTGTAGGATCATAGTTAAAGGTAGCATCTGTACCTAACATTTCTTTTCCAGGACAGTAAAGATGCTCAATAGAATTTATAGCATCACGAACATGTTCAGCTAATTGTATTGTTTGTTCTATGAGTGCTGTTCCTTCTGTAGCAAGACGTTTTCTCGCAACATCAAGTGATGCTAACAAGATGTAAGAAGTTGATGTAGTTGTAAGCATGCTAATAATAGATTGGACATGTTTTACATTCACCAAGCCTTCTTTCACATTAAGAATAGAACTTTGAGTTAAAGAGCCTCCTAATTTGTGAACACTTGTTGCTGCCATGTCTGCACCAGCTTGCATCGCTGACATCGGCAATTCATCGTGAAAATGAATATGAACACCATGAGCCTCGTCGACTAGTACAGGGATGTCATAAGAATGTGCTAATTGTACAATCTGTTCTAAGTCTGCAGCAAATCCAAAGTACGTTGGGTTAATAACAAGTAAGCCCTTTGCATCTGAGTGCTCTTCAAGTGCTTTTTTGACAGATTGAATTGTGATTCCATGAGAAATACCGAGTTTCGGATCGATTTCAGGATGCATGAAAATCGGTTTTGCACCTGAGAAAATAATAGCTGACATTACTGATTTATGCACGTTTCGTGGTACTAGGATTTTGTCACCAGGACCGCAAACGCTCATCACCATTGTCATAATAGCGCCACTTGTACCTTGAATAGAAAAGAAAGTATGATCTGCACCGAATGCAGCGGCTGCTAAATCCTGTGCTTCTTTAATCATACCTTTTGGATGATGTAAATCATCGAGTGGCGCAATATTAATTAAATCAATTGCTAATGCATTATGCCCAATAAATTCGCGAAATGTAGGATCCATGCCTTGTCCTTTTTTATGACCAGGAATATGGAATTGAATTGGATTTCGCTTACTGTGCTCAACTAAAGCGGTAAACAATGGTGTTTCGTATTGGGACAATCTATACACCCCTTCTTCTTCATAATATTTAATTTGTTTTATATAATCCTGCTCTAAAAAAGGTAAGTCCTTTTTTTAGAATGAGGCTTGTTTTTCTGCCATTCAAAAAATCGGTTTTGAGATGGTAGCTTCACTTTATTTTCTATAAAACAAAAGCATTATATCACCAATAATTATAGATGTATAGAAAAAAATATTTTTAAGATGAGTATGTTTAATAGTTAGCCTCAACTAATGAATGGAGGAAGACAATTCCATTAAAATGAATAAATAGTGTATAATGCAGAGTGGCTATAATGAAGAATAAAACATTCTCTTTAAGATAGCATAATGAAACAAGAAGAAATGATAAATGAGGTGCGAAATGGAATATCAATATCCGTTAGATTATGATTGGTCAAATGAGGAAATGGTTATTATTGTGAAGTTTTATGAAGCAATTGAGAAAGCTTATGAAAAAGGAATTATAAGAGAAGAATTAATGGGTTTATATCGTCGTTTTAAAGAGATTGTTCCATCGAAAGCAGAAGAAAAGAAAATTGATAAAGAGTTTCAAGAAGTAAGTGGATACTCTATATATCGTGCTATTCAAAGAGCAAAGGAAGTCGAAGAACAAAAGCTTGTAAAAATGTAAAAAATATTTTGAAAAATAAAAACTGAAGTGATATAATGTGATAACAACTAAAAACGGACAATATAAATTGTCCGTTTTCTACTATCGATTACAAAGTGCATATAAAGGAAGGAGTGATTGCATCGTAGATTCAATCTTAGCAAGGAATTGTTCGTTGGTCATTGCTGAAAACTCCTCTGGTGATATATGAATACCAACTAATAATTCTGCTTTTTTTACAGTAGCTAGTCGTTCAATCATCTTTTGTAAGTCTTCGGTTTCAAGTGTTTTATGTAATTTCACACTTGGTTTAGTATGGTCAATGGACCAAACGAAGTCATTTGGAATATTTGTTTTTAAATCATTTAAATGTTCTAAGAAGGCATGAGCCGTCTCAACTTTTTGTGGACACTCATAGATTAAACCAAAGTATATGAAGGCATGAGTACCCCATAAGCCGATTTGGAAATGCGGTAGCATTTTATATCCTCGTTTATTTGTTGAAAAAGCAACCCAAGTATCGTTTGGTGGATTGACTTTGCGACGTGCGTGTTTTGCAACATGATAAAAAAAGTTCTCATCAGTGTGTTGGGATAAGTATTCTGCAAATTGTTCCCCTAAAGCTTCTAGCTTAGGATGAATGTTCGTTTTAATTGCACTCATTCGTTCTTCGAGACCATCAACTGTAAAGACATCAAAATCAGTTGACTTGAATGTTTGTATTGTCATGATTGTTCCTCCAACTCCTATTTTGCTTTTATTTTAGCATAGCTTGTACTATTCATAAAAAAAACAGCACAAAAAAATTTAAATAAAAAAATATAATTTTGTTGCATAGATGATTTATCCAACATAGTATAGTATAAAACAAAAAATCAGAAAATTGAATTAATTCTAGTCCGAGGGCAGACGAATATTGGGAGGAGGCAAATAATATGAGACAGGTGATTAATGCGTTAAAGAGAACAGATGCCGAAAAGAGAATACCGGTGCTACGTTTGGAGCTAGATTATGAATTAGCAACTTTATATGATGCGATGATGGAAGATGATAAACAGAAAAAAGAAGAGTGTGTACAAAAGTTAGAAGTGTTAAGACTTGAAATGATTCGTTTAGAAGCGTAATAATAGTATATGTATAAAAAATTAGTTGGTGCGAACCTTATAAAGGGTTCGTTTTTTCTGTGAACAGTAAAGATCGGAGTGTTTAAACATGCAAGAAGTATGGAAAGACATCGATGCACACGCCAAACGGTGGATTCGGGATGCAGGAGAGCATTTAATAGCATCCATGAAAAAAGCACTTATTATAGAAACAAAATCCAATGCAGCTGACTTAGTTACAAATATGGACCGAGAGATAGAACAGTTTTTAATTGGGAAAATTAAAGAAACATTCCCGAATCATAATATTTTAGGAGAAGAAGGTTATGGAGACGAGATAACTTCTTCTGACGGGGTTGTTTGGTTAATTGATCCAATTGACGGCACGATGAACTTTGTTCATCAAAAAAGAAATTTTGCAATTTCAATTGGGATTTATGAGAACGGTATCGGAAAGATTGGACTTATTTATGATCCAGTACATGATGAACTATATCATGCAGTCAAGGGATCCGGAGCTTTTTGTAATGATATATCAATTCCTCCATTGGAAAAAGGAACTGTAGAGCAAGGTATTGTAGCTTTAAATGCGATATGGCTTACAGATAATCCATTGCTTAATATGGAAAGTATGATGGCACTTGTTAAGAAAGCAAGGGGCACGAGATCGTATGGCTGTGCAGCGTTAGAGATGGTGTACGTTGCAACAGGAAGAATAGATGCATATGTAACGCCGAGATTATCACCATGGGATTTTGGCGGAGGACAGATAATTGTAGAAGAAGTTGGAGGGAAGGTAACGACATTCTCTGGAGCGTCACTTTCTATCATAGAGAAGAGCAGTGTGCTAGTTGCAAAACCAGGAGTGTATGAAGAAGTGTTATCTTTTATATCAGAGCCACAAAAAAAGTAAGAGGCTATGTATAAGCTTCTTACTTTTTAGCGTTATTGTGATTTGCGCATTTTTCTTTTTGTTACAAAACCGTATCCAACTGCAACAAATGTACCGATAATGCAAATAATAATACCGATTGGACTATTTTCAGCAATCATAATGCCGATACCGATTAAGAAAATAACACCGATAATTGCGGTTAATAAAAAGCGATATTGAATGTGTTCCATTTCTTCACCCTCCAATCTCATTTTACTTTCACAAAAGTAAGAATACAACTATATTTTCATTCTTGCTTTTATTTTAATTGCTATTGTATCCCCTTCGCTCTTATAATAGAGAAGGATTAAAAAGACATTAGGAGTTGGACATGTTGAAAAAACGACAAGATTTACGTAATATAGCAATTATTGCCCACGTTGACCATGGTAAAACAACACTTGTTGACCAGTTATTACGTCAAGCGGGGACATTCCGTGCGAATGAACATATTGAAGAACGCGCAATGGATTCAAATGATCTAGAAAGAGAACGCGGTATTACAATTTTAGCGAAGAATACAGCGATTCACTATGAAGATAAAAGAATTAACATTTTAGATACACCAGGTCACGCTGACTTCGGTGGAGAAGTAGAACGTATCATGAAAATGGTTGATGGTGTTCTACTTGTTGTTGATGCATATGAAGGTTGTATGCCACAAACACGATTTGTTTTAAAGAAAGCTCTTGAGCAAAACTTAACTCCAATCGTTGTTGTAAACAAAATTGACCGTGACTTCGCTCGTCCTGATGAAGTAGTTGATGAAGTAGTTGACTTATTCATCGAACTTGGTGCAAACGAAGATCAATTAGAGTTCCCAGTTGTATTTGCATCAGCAATGAACGGAACAGCAAGCTTGGATTCAAATCCGGCAAATCAAGAAGAGAATATGAAATCATTATTCGATACAATTATCGAACATATTCCAGCACCAGTTGATAACAGCGAAGAGCCACTTCAATTCCAAGTAGCACTTCTTGATTACAACGACTACGTTGGACGTATTGGAGTTGGACGCGTATTCCGCGGTACAATGAAGGTTGGACAACAAGTTGCTTTAATGAAAGTTGACGGAAGTGTAAAACAATTCCGCGTAACGAAATTATTCGGTTACATTGGATTAAAACGTCAAGAAATTGAAGAAGCAAAAGCTGGAGATTTAGTAGCTGTTTCAGGTATGGAAGACATCAACGTAGGTGAAACGGTATGTCCGGTTGAGCATGAAGAGGCTTTACCATTATTACGTATTGATGAGCCAACGCTACAAATGACATTCCTTGTAAATAACAGCCCATTTGCAGGTCGTGAAGGTAAATTTATTACATCTCGTAAAATTGAAGAGCGTCTTCGTTCACAATTAGAAACAGATGTAAGTTTACGTGTAGATAATACAGATTCTCCTGATGCATGGATCGTATCTGGACGCGGGGAATTGCATTTATCTATCTTAATTGAAAACATGCGTCGTGAAGGTTATGAACTACAAGTATCTAAGCCTGAAGTAATTATTAAAGATATCGATGGCGTAAGATGTGAACCTGTAGAGCGCGTACAAATCGATGTTCCTGAAGAATACACTGGTTCTATTATGGAATCAATGGGTGCACGTAAAGGTGAAATGTTAGATATGGTGAATAACGGAAACGGTCAAGTTCGCCTTACTTTCATGGTTCCGGCACGTGGTTTAATTGGTTACACAACAGAATTCCTAACATTAACTCGTGGTTACGGTATTTTAAACCATACATTCGATTGCTACCAACCAGTACATGCTGGACAAGTGGGTGGACGTCGCCAAGGTGTTCTAGTTTCACTTGAAACAGGAAAAGCATCACAATACGGTATTATGCAAGTTGAAGATCGTGGTGTAATCTTCGTTGAACCAGGTACAGAAGTATATGCTGGTATGATCGTAGGAGAACATACTCGTGAGAACGACTTAACAGTTAACGTTGTGAAAATGAAACAACAAACTAACATTCGTTCTGCAACGAAAGATCAAACTTCAACAATGAAAAAACCACGCTTAATGACTCTAGAAGAGTCATTAGAGTACTTAAACGATGACGAGTTCTGTGAAGTAACTCCAGAATCAATTCGTTTACGTAAAAAGATTCTTGATAAGAGCGAACGTGAAAGAGCTGCTAAGAAAAAGAAATCTGTAGAAGCATAAAAAAACAGCTACCTTTAAGGTAGCTGTTTTTTTTATGTTTATTTTTTTAGAATATTTACTCTTTTTAGTGGACAGTATTTTTTTCGCAGGTTACTCTTGTATTAAGTACATAAAGAAATTTTGTTTTTTATGAGAAGGGGGGATAAATAGTGTTAGAAAGAATGTCTTTTTTTGCGAAATTATGTAAAGTTGATGAAAATCCAGAGTTAGGAATGTGGTTACTTTATGGGACGATTATTATATTAAGTGCTCTCGTCTATAATTTAGGATTTGCTAGAAAGTTGTCTGTACTAAAAAATATAGTAATATACATATCATTAGCAATTGGATGTACAGTATTAACCTTTTTTGCTGTATTTTTACCTGTTGGAGAAGGGCTTGTTGTAGCGGCAATTGTACTTGGAATTTATAGATTGCGTTTGCGTCAAGCGAAACAACAAAAAGCAGGGTGAGGGGGCGAAGTTTTATGCGTTCAGTACAAGATGCACTATATAATTGGTTAACAATTAAAACAGTTGCGGAAGCACGTCCGGATGATAGTGCTGCAAAAGAAACGTATTTGTTATTTCAAAATATGATATATGAAGAACATAAATTAAAAGATGTGGAAGTTAAAAAGAACGAGGAAATGTATTTAATTACATATGAAATGAATGGGGAAAGGAAATCTGCAAGGTTTCCGCTAGAAGCCATTGATTGTTTCTTGGATCAGATGAACCGCGAGCCAGAAAAATATAAATAAGTCCTTATCTATATGAGTAAGGACTTATTTACATTTTACCAATCGTCTTCGACTTTTTTATCACGATATAATCGGAAATTACCACTTGCATGACGTTCCATTGTACGCTCTGCAATTCGTTCCGAACATTCCATGCACATATATGTATGAATAGGGCGATTACGCAGTTTTTTTGCCGTAGGATTTTCATCATCTAACATATCTTTTTTATCACAAATCATACATTTGACTCTCATTTCGTCACCTCAATACGAATTCTATCAGTATAATTATATCATGGAAGTATAATGTTTTTGAATAATAGTGGGAAAAAATAATATTTTCGCAATTCGAAAAATAAGTTATGATAAGGATATACCAAGTATGTTTGGAGGTGAAAATATGGCGAATGTAGTAGAGCCTACTTTAACAGAGGGTTTAGTACAAACGTTGCGTAAAGAGTGTATTGTGATGATAGCAACGACAGATTTCGAAAAACAAGTTCCTAACGTAAGTGCTATTTCTTGGGTGTATGCAGTGAGCAAAACTAGTATTCGATTTGCAGTAGATCAACGTTCACGTATTGTGGAAAATATAAGGCATAATACAGGTGTAGTATTGACTATAATGGCGAATGAATCCGTATTTTCCATAAGTGGTGCAGGTGAAATTTTGACAGATAGAATGGAAGGTATTTCTTTGAAATTAACTGTAATAGAAGTTAATGTGCAAGAAGTACGTGATGTTATGTTTTATGGAGCGAAACTTGCAATTGAACCAACATATGAAAAAACATACGATCTTCGGGCGGCCAAAAAGCTGGATAACGAAGTGCTAGTAGGAATAAGAGAATTATAAATGTGCTAAATAAGAAATTCGTTTATTCACTTTTGTAATCGGTTATTGTGATTTAACGTTAATAATTATAATAAAAAGTAATATATTGAATAGAAATGAATAAAGAATAAATAAAAGGTTTAATGACTATGATTTTCGATTCTACCTCGTTTACACGGTACATATAATTATAACAATGGTTCGTCCATATTTTATGGATGAAACCCTTGTTCTACAAATTTAAAAGTGGAGTCAGGGGGTAACAGGTTGGATAAAATTTATGTGTTAGATACGAATGTACTTTTGCAGGATCCTTTATCTATTTTTTCATTTGAAACCAATGAAGTAGTGATTCCAGCAGTTGTATTAGAAGAGGTTGATTCGAAAAAACGTTATATGGATGAAGTAGGACGAAATGCTCGTTATGTATCTAAGTTAATAGATAAATTTCGTGAAATAGGAAAGCTGCATGAAAGTATCCCGCTAGAAAATGGCGGAACATTTCGTATTGAATTAAACCATCGTTCATTTGTGCAACTACAAGATATTTTTGTAGAAAAAACAAATGATAATCGAATTTTAGCTGTAGCAAAAAATCTATCTTTAGAAGAACAGGAAAAAGAGGACGGGAAGTCTGTTATTTTAGTAAGTAAAGATGTACTCGTAAGGGTAAAAGCTGATGCAATTGGTTTGAAGGCTGAAGATTATTTAAGTGATCGCGTAATTGAAGTAGAAAATATATATTCTGGCTTTTTAGAAGGATATATATCAAAAGAACAATTGGATTATTTTTATGAGAAAGGTGAATTGCCTCTATCTGAAATTGCGAATCACCCTTTTTACCCAAATCAATTTGTAGTAATGAAAGATGCATTAGGGGGCTCTAGTTCTGCGCTTGGCATTGTGGATCACTTAGGTAAGAAGGTAAAGAAACTTATTTTTCACAATGAACAAGTGTGGGGGATACGACCACGAAACGTGCAGCAAATTATGGGGTTAGAATTGTTGCTTCGTGAAGATATTCCGCTTGTAACATTAACGGGGAAAGCCGGCACAGGAAAAACGTTACTTGCGTTAGCTTCGGGACTTATGCAAACAGAAGACTTAGGGTTATATAAAAAATTACTCGTTGCAAGACCAATTGTCCCAGTCGGAAAAGATATCGGTTATTTACCAGGAGAAAAAGAAGAAAAGTTAAGACCATGGATGCAACCAATTTTTGATAACCTAGAGTATTTATTTAATACGAAAAAGCCAGGAGAGTTAGATGCTATTTTAGCTGGAATGGGTTCGATTGAAGTAGAAGCCCTTACTTATATACGCGGGAGAAGTATTCCAGATCAGTTCATTATCATTGACGAAGCACAAAATTTAACAAAGCATGAAGTGAAAACGATACTAACTAGGGTAGGGGAAAAGAGTAAGATTGTATTGATGGGAGATCCTCAGCAAATTGATCACCCATATTTAGATGAATATAATAATGGCTTAACGTATGTTGTAGAGAAGTTTAAAGAACAGCGCATTAGTGGTCATGTGAAGTTTGTTAAAGGGGAGCGATCTAATTTAGCTCAACTAGCAGCAGATTTATTGTAAAAAGGAGTGAGCTTAAGCTCACTCCTTTTCTTTAAATAATTGTAAATTTACGGATGTTCCGGATTGGATTTTGTCGATTAGATCCATCATTGAAATAGAGATGAACAGGTCCGTCTTCTTTTAATGGCTTTCCTTCTTTTGAAAAACCTAGTATAGCATTTTTGACAGTTTCTAATGGAAGTGTCATTGTATGATCTACAGTTTCAATTTCAACTTGCGTAGCGTCCTCTAAAATTTCAGCGTTAGCAAGGAATGGATGAAATGGTATACCAAATGTTCCAGTAATTAGCTGTTCTTTTTTATATTTCTTTACACTTTGTTGTATCGGCGGGAAGGCAGCACCATCACGAATTTCACGATCCCAATGTTCTGAAGTGTTTTTTAAATAAGTTTCTAGTTCAGACGTGTTTTCTCTAGTTTCATCAAAGTAAGTTGTCAAATCTACTTTTCGATCATCAAAGATCCAAACAGTTGGATCAATAGTGATTGGAAAACGTACTTTTCCGTTAATAAATAAAATTTCGCTCATTGTTGTTCCCCCATTTGTGTTATACTCCCACTTTTCAGTATAATAGCATTAGACACTGTTGTCACAAAAAATGTTTCTATTGCAATTTATTAAAACTATCGCTAATATTAATAGATAGGATAGAGGAGAGTAGGACGGAAACGGAGGGAATCAATTTGGCGTCTGAGACAGTAGCAAATCATCAGGAAAAGGCACTAGCCCTTCTACAAGCGGATGCAGAGAAGATTTTAAGACTTATTAAGGTGCAAATGGACCATCTTACAATGCCGCAATGTCCATTATATGAAGAAGTGTTAGACACACAAATGTTTGGACTATCCCGCGAGGTCGATTTTGCAGTTCGCCTTGGTCTTATTGCAGAAGAACAAGGGAAAGCAATGTTAGGTGAGCTCGAACGTGAGTTATCTGCACTTCATGAAGCGTTTACAAACAAACAACAATAACGGGTTCAAATAAGGGGGCTCAAACTAAATTAGTTTGAGCTTTTTATTTGTATAATAAAGCAGGAAGAATCAATGTACATATGGAATACAACAATAATTAAATTGAAACAGAAAGAGGAAATGAAATGAAAAAAGTATGGAAATCAATGGATTATTCATTGTTACTTCCTCTTGTTATCTTATGTGTGCTGGGAGTTATAATGGTATATAGTTCGAGTTCCATTGTTGCGATTTCGAGGCATAACTGGCCAGCAAATTACTTTTTTAAAAAACAATTAATAACTTTAGCTATTGGAACGGTATTGTTAGCAATTGTGGCTTCATTACCTTATAAGTTTTGGAGGAAACGAATAATTTTATCGGCAATGGGGCTAGGAAGTATTGCTTTACTAGCAGCAGCCTTGATTTTTGGTAAGGAAATAAATGGTGCAAAAGGTTGGATATTAGGTATACAGCCGGCTGAATTTGTTAAATTATCAATTATTATTATATTAGCTCGCTTTTTTGCAAGAAGACAAGAGACAAATACACCTGTTTTTAAAGGATCGGGACTTACACTTGGTTTTGTTGGAATGGCAATGTTTTTAATTTTAAAGCAAAATGATTTAGGTACCGATTTGTTAATTGCAGGAACAGTCGGGATTATGTTTCTTTGTTCAGGGGTACGGATTAACTTATGGATTAAACGAATTGTTTTAACTTCTATAGTATGGATTCCGGCGCTATATTTTCTGGCTAATTATAAATTAAGTGGTTACCAAAAGGCACGTTTTTCAGTTTTCCTTGATCCATTCAATGATCCTCAGAATGATGGATTCCAATTGGTAAATTCTTTTATTGGAATTGCTTCAGGAGGGCTAAATGGTCGGGGATTAGGAAATAGTGTGCAAAAATATGGATATTTACCAGAACCGCAAACAGATTTTATTATGGCTATTATATCTGAAGAGTTAGGTTTTATTGGTGTAGCTATTATTTTAATTTGCTTGCTACTTATTATTATTCGTTCATTCAGGATTGCTCAAAAATGTAAAGATCCGTTTGGAAGTTTAATTGCAATCGGAATTGCAAGTTTAATGGGAGTGCAAACTTTTGTTAATGTTGGTGGTATGTCTGGATTAATACCGCTTACGGGAGTACCTTTACCGTTTATTAGTTATGGCGGGAGTTCCTTAATAGCTAATCTACTTGCGATGGGAATACTACTTAATATTGCTAGTCATGTAAAACGAGAAGAAAAACAACAGAATAGTGTAATAAAAGAAAGAGAACAAAATGGACCACATCTTGTAGTTGTAAAATAAAAAAAACATCGTGCTTTAGAGCAGGATGTGTTTTTTATTTTCAAGTAGTTTTAAATATGATGTATTAATTTCTCTTTCAGTTAAAAGATATATCACATTCGTTTAAATGTGATATACAATTGAGTTGTTAGAAAAGGAAGAGGTATGCTATACTATTTTTGTGAAACAAATTGCACAGAAAACTTATCATTTGTTAAAAAATAAGGTATGATGGATAAAAATAAAGTGAAGCTTTCTAAGTATAATATAATGTGGAAAGTGAAGAACTTCACGCTTTTTAAGGTGTGTATATATTTTATCTCTAGAGTGGTAGGAAAGTAGAGGGGGAAAATCATGACAAAGCTGCAACGTATTCAAAAAGTATTGGTAGCTAACCGTGGAGAGATTGCAATTCGTGTGTTTCGAGCTTGTTCGGAACTTGGATTAAAAACAGTTGCAATCTATTCGAAAGAGGATAGTGGTTCTTATCATCGCTATAAAGCCGATGAGTCCTATTTAGTTGGGGAAGGAAAAAAACCAATTGATGCTTATCTAGATATTGAAGGCATTATTGAGATTGCAAAAAGTAATCATGTAGATGCAATCCACCCTGGATATGGTTTCTTGTCAGAAAATATTCAATTCGCGAAACGTTGCGAAGAAGAAGGAATTATCTTTATCGGTCCGAAAAGTAAGCATTTAGATATGTTTGGAGATAAAGTGAAAGCAAGAACACAAGCGCAGCTAGCACAAATTCCAGTTATACCTGGTAGTGATGGTCCAGTAGATTCATTAGAAGAAGTCGAAAAATTTGCTGAAAAGTATGATTACCCGATTATTATTAAAGCGTCCCTTGGTGGTGGCGGTCGTGGTATGCGTATTGTGCGTACTAGTGAGGAATTAGGAGAATCATATAATCGAGCAAAATCAGAAGCGAAAGCAGCCTTTGGTAATGATGAAGTTTACGTCGAAAAATTCGTTGAAAAACCTAAACATATAGAAGTACAAATTTTAGCAGATGAAGAAGGCAATGTTGTTCATTTATACGAGCGTGACTGTTCTGTACAACGTCGTCATCAAAAAGTTGTAGAAATAGCACCGAGTGTATCACTTTCAGATGATCTGCGTCAGCGTATTTGTGATGCTGCTGTGAAGTTAACGAAAAATGTAAACTATTTAAATGCAGGAACAGTAGAATTCCTTGTAAAAGATGATGAGTTTTACTTTATTGAAGTAAATCCACGTGTTCAAGTAGAACATACGATTACAGAGATGATCACAGGAGTCGATATCGTTCAATCGCAAATTTTAATAGCTGATGGACATGCATTACATAGTAAAATAGTAGGTGTTCCGAAGCAAGAGGAAGTGGTTGTACACGGATTTGCAATCCAATCTCGTGTAACAACTGAAGACCCACTAAATAATTTTATGCCGGATACAGGAAAAATTATGGCGTATCGATCAGGCGGTGGTTTTGGTGTGCGTCTTGATACAGGAAATAGCTTCCAAGGTGCAGTTATTACACCATACTACGATTCTTTACTTGTAAAAGTTACAACTTGGGCACTTACTTTTGAGCAAGCTGCTGCAAAAATGGAACGTAACTTAAAAGAATTCCGTATTCGTGGTATTAAAACAAATATTCCATTCCTAGAGAATGTAGTAAAACATAAAAACTTCTTATCAGGAGAATATGATACTTCGTTTATTGATGTGTCACCTGAACTATTCTTATTCCCGAAACGTAAAGACCGCGGAACGAAAATGTTAAATTATATTGGTTCAGTAACAGTAAATGGCTTCCCAGGAGTAGGGAAAAAAGAAAAGCCAATATTCCCAGATGCTCGTATTCCATGTTTAAAACATTCAGAGCCAATCCAAAATGGAACGAAACAAATTTTGGACGAGCGTGGAGCAGATGGATTAGTAAAATGGGTACAGGATCAAAACCGTGTACTTTTAACGGATACAACATTCCGTGATGCACATCAGTCATTACTTGCAACTCGTATTCGTACAAAAGATTTACATCAAATTGCAGAGCCAACAGCGAGAATGTTACCAAACCTATTCTCAGCTGAAATGTGGGGCGGTGCAACGTTTGATGTCGCGTATCGTTTCTTAAAAGAAGATCCATGGGAACGATTACTAGATCTTCGTGAAAAAATGCCGAACGTTTTATTTCAAATGTTACTACGTTCGTCAAACGCAGTTGGCTACAAAAACTATCCAGATAATTTAATTCAAAAATTTGTGGAGTGTTCTGCTCAAGCAGGCATTGATGTGTTCCGTATTTTTGATAGTTTAAACTGGGTAGAAGGTATGAGAGTTGCAATTGATGCTGTACGAGATACTGGTAAAATTGCAGAAGCAACAATGTGCTACACAGGAGATATTCATGATCCATTACGTAGTAAATATGATTTGAATTATTATAAAAACTTAGCAAAAGAGTTGGAAGCATCGGGAGCTCACATTTTAGGTATTAAAGATATGGCTGGCTTACTAAAACCAAACGCAGCATATGATTTAGTTTCAGCATTAAAAGAGACGGTATCGATTCCGATTCACCTGCATACGCACGATACGAGTGGAAATGGTATATTAACGTATACGAAGGCAATTGAAGCAGGTGTTGATATTGTCGATGTAGCAGTGAGTTCTATGGCTGGTCAAACGTCACAACCGAGTGCGAACACATTATTCTATGCACTAGGTGGAAATGAAAGACAACCAGATGTTAATATCGATTCTTTAGAAAAGCTATCTCATTATTGGGAAGATGTACGCAAATACTATGCACCGTTTGAAAGTGGTATGAATGCACCTCACACAGAGGTATATATGCATGAAATGCCAGGTGGACAGTATAGTAATCTTCAGCAACAAGCGAAGGCGGTTGGTTTAGGAGATCGCTTTGATGAAGTGAAAGTAATGTACCGTCGTGTGAATGACATGTTTGGAGATATTGTAAAAGTAACACCATCATCAAAAGTTGTTGGCGATATGGCGTTATTTATGGTTCAAAACCACCTGACAGAACAAGATGTTTTAGAGCGTGGACATGCTTTGGACTTCCCTGGATCTGTTGTTGAAATGTTCTCTGGTGATTTAGGTCAACCGTACGGTGGTTTCCCGAAAGAATTGCAAAAGATTATTTTAAAAGGGAAAGAGCCGTTAACAGTAAGACCAGGTGAACTACTAGAGCCAGTAGATTTCGACGCGTTAAAAGAAGAATTATTCCATAAACTTGGACGCGAAGTAACAATTTTTGATGTAGTTGCATATGCATTATATCCAAAAGTATTTATGGACTATGAAAAAGTTGCTGAGCTTTATGGAAATGTATCTGTACTTGATACACCGACATTCTTCTATGGTATGAGACTAGGTGAAGAAATTGATGTGGAAATTGAACAAGGTAAGACATTGATGGTTAAACTTGTATCAATTGGAGAACCACAGCCGGATGGAAATCGTGTCCTTTACTTGGAATTTAATGGTCAACCACGTGAAATTGTCGTGAAAGACGAGAGTGTGAAAGCAACAGTTGCACAACGTGTGAAAGGAAACCGTGAAAATCCAAATCACATTAGTGCAACAATGCCAGGAACGGTAATTAAAGTAGTTGTAAAAGAAGGCGATGAAGTGAAAAAAGGCGATTCTATGGCAATTACAGAAGCGATGAAAATGGAAACGACAGTTCAAGCGCCGTTCAATGGTAAAGTGAAAAAAGTATATGTTAACGATGGTGATGCAATTCAAACGGGTGATTTACTTATTGAATTAGATCACTAAAATAAAAAAAGAGCTGTGTAAATATACAGCTCTTTTCTTTATTGCAAAAAATCCCTTGCCGAATTGGCAAGGGATTTTAGTTTTAAATTATTTTGTTTGTTTAGAAGTTGATCCGGCTTCTTTTGCATTCACTTTACTTCTTGTTCCTAACATAACTAAATAGCATAGTACGGCAAACAAGCAAGAAATGAATAGAGAATGTAACAATGCCATTGCTAAACTAGCGTTTGTAAATACAACTAAAATTCCTACTACAGCTTGAAGTGTAACAAGGATAAATGAAATGATCCATCCCCAATATACTACAGGTTGCTGTTTGTAATGACGAATAGCGAGAATCATCGCGTAAAGTATCCAAGCGAAAATTAACATTGCTGCAACTCTATGGCCCATTTGAACCCATTCATGTAGTTGAGTTGGCATAGGTCTGTTTTTGCTACATAAAGGAAAGTCTGGACAGGCTAAGCTAGCTCTTTCGTGACGTACTAAAGCACCTGTGTAGACGACGATATAACTGTAAATTGTTACACCATAAATATGAAATTTCATTTTTTTGTCCATAATAAGAGAACGTGCATCAAATTTTTGGTCAATTTCAAAGATAAGACACGTTAATAAAATGACAGAAGCAAATGAAATTAAGGAAATACCGAAATGGATAGCAAGTACAGCTGGCATTTGTCCCCAAACAACTGCTGCTGCTCCCATTAATGCTTGTGCAACTAAAAATACGAAGGATAAAATTGCTAACGTTTTTGTTTCACGCACATGTTTATAATATTTCCAGGACAAAATACAAAGGAGAGTGACAAGAATTCCAGCTGATCCTGATGTTAATCGGTGGCTAAGTTCAATAATAGTTTCCATTGATAAATTAGATGGAACAAATTCACCGTTACAAAGTGGCCATGATTTACCACAACCTTGACCAGAACCTGTTTTTGTAACTAAAGCGCCTCCTAATAAAACTATTAATAAATCAAGGCTTGTAATGACTGCTAACCATTTAATAAAGCGTTGCAATCTCTTTCACCATCTTTCTGCTATGAAGTTATTGCGAAATATTTTCATTCCATTATGTATAGAATAAAACGCGCTAGTTCCTATGATATATAAAAAATAATAAAATAGCAAAGAAATGGAGGGGAAAGGAAAGGGGGAGAAAACAGGTGTAAAAACAGGGTTCCTAAGGAAAAAATTAGGTGAAAAATAGGCTATTTTGAAAAGAAATGGGGAGAATACGTGTTAAATAGGATAAAATAGTTTATTATAGAAGGTAACATCATGTTATGATAAGGACAAGTCAGAATGAAGTTTTTTATATTCGACACAAAAAGTTCATGTTTTCTTCACAAAATGTTCGGGAAATATGATTTAATATATTGGAGTATGGGCGTAGATTAGTAGTAGAATGGGTTAACAATGTTTCTACTGTAATAATATTGCTATATAGAAGCGAATTATTTCATTTGAAATAGGCGCAAAAAGAAAGATGAAAGTTTTAAGAGGGGGTTAGAGTGATGAACCATGCAACAAGTGAGCTGCATGATGAGTCCGCTGTTACAAGTGTACCGGAAACAACTCGGATACAAGATTTAAAAGCACTCGTTAAAATGGGGATTGTAAACTCAAATACACTTACTGTATTTACAGGATTTTGGTTGGCATTACACTTTAATGGATTAAGTGTAATGGACAATCTGGATAAGTTATTCTTTACAATCGTTGGTTCTGGATTAGTTATGGCAGGGGTATGTTGCTTAAACAACTACATTGATCGAGACATCGATCCATTAATGGAAAGAACAAAGACCCGTCCAACGGTTACTGGAAAATATAAACCAGGATTTGCACTTACATTTGGACTAGTCATATTACTTCTTGGTTTTGTATTTTTATTATTAACAACACCAATGGCAGTCTTAATGGGATTTATTGGTGCTTTCACATATGTTGTTCTATATAGTTTATGGACAAAGAGAAAGTATACACTAAATACTGTTGTAGGTAGTATATCTGGTGCAGTTCCACCTTTAATTGGATGGGCAGCAATCGATCCATCTTTAGGTCATCCAATTGCTTGGATGTTATTTTTAATTATGTTTATTTGGCAAATCCCACATTTCCTTGCATTAGCGATGAAACGTGTTGATGAATATCGAAATGCAGGAATTCCAATGCTTCCTGTAGTTCATGGATTTGAAATTACGAAACGCCAAATTATGATTTGGACAGTATGTTTATTACCACTACCATTTTATATGAGTGGACTAGGGATAACATTTATGGTAATTGCAACACTGCTTAACATCGGATGGATCGCTTTAGGATTTTATGGATTCCGTAAGAAAGATGACATAAAATGGTCTGTGCAAATGTTTGTTTATTCCCTAAATTATTTAACAATCTTATTTGTATCAATGATTGTAGTTACATTCTTCTAAGACAACGACATAATTGGATTTCTTTACGTTGAGATTTACTTTACTTAACTATAAAGTACAATCTAATTCACAAGGAAAGTGGGGGTTGTTTGTATGAAGAAACAGTGGCGACTGCTTTCGTTCGTTTCACTGCTGGCTTTACTGTTAGGGGGATGCGGTAAAGCCTTTCAATCTACTTTAATTCCGCAAGGAGAAGTAGCAAAAATGCAATATGATTTACTTCTACTGGCAAGTGCAATCATGGTAGGAGTAGTACTAGTAGTTACTATTATTTTCTTGTATGTAATTGTGCGTTTCCGACAAAAAAAAGGTCAGGAAGATTATATTCCAGAGCAAGTTGAAGGAAATCACAAGCTAGAAATTATATGGACAGTTATTCCGATTATTCTTTTACTAATCTTAGCTGTTCCAACGGTTACATATACATTCAAACTTGCTGATGTAAGTGCGATGGAGAAAAAGAATATTGATAAAGATACTATCGTTGTTGATGTAACAGCGAATCTTTATTGGTGGGAATTTTCTTATAAATCAGAAAAGATAGTAACTTCGCAAGATTTAGTCATCCCCACAGGTAAGAAAGTGTATTTAAATTTGAAGGGTGCCGATATTAAACACTCATTTTGGGTTCCATCTTTAGCTGGGAAAATGGATACAAATACAGACAATGTGAACAAAATGTGGTTAAAGGCAGATAAATCGGGCACTTATAATGGTTTTTGTACAGAATTTTGCGGCCCATCACATTCTTTAATGCAATTTAAAGTGAAAGCTTTAGATGAAAGCGAGTACAAAAATTGGCTTGCTGATATGAAGAAGATTGATGGGAAGAAAGAAGTAGCTTCAACAAAGGCGCAAGAGGGCCAAGAAATATTTAATAAAAGCTGTATTGGTTGTCACGCAGTTGGATCTAATGATAGTAGACCACCTTCCGCTCGTATCGCACCAAACTTAGCAAACTTTGCGGATCGCGATATGGTTGCCGGTATTGCCGAAAACAATGAAGAAAACTTAAAAAAATGGCTGAAAGATCCTGAAAATATGAAGCCAGGAAACAAAATGACTGGCAAATATGGCAACTTAACGGATGATCAAATTGATGCATTAAATGCATACTTACAAACGTTAAAAGTTGAAAAGTAAAGAGGGATTATTCGCGAAGGGGAGGTTGAAAACGTGAGTTCTGTAGCAAAAAAACAGGGGATGGGTGCTGTCATATGGGATTATTTAACGACAGTAGACCATAAAAAGATTGCCATTCTCTATTTAATTGCAGGTGGATTGTTTTTTGTAATAGGCGGAATAGAAGCTCTATTTATTCGCCTTCAATTAGCGATTCCTAACAACGCTTTTCTTGTTGGGGATGCTTATAATCAAGTATTGACGATGCACGGTACAACAATGATTTTCCTCGCAGCTATGCCACTCGTGTTTGCATTTATGAACGCCGCTGTACCACTTCAAATTGGTGCACGTGATGTAGCGTTCCCGTTTTTGAATTCACTCGGATTTTGGTTATTTTTCTTTGGTGGAGTATTTTTAAATTTAAGTTGGTTTTTAGGTGGAGCACCTGATGCAGGATGGACATCTTATGCATCTTTAGCTTTAGCCTCTAAAGGTCATGGTGTTGATTTCTATGTACTCGGTTTGCAAATCTCAGGTATTGGTACATTAATTGGAGGGATTAACTTCCTTGTCACCATTATTAATATGCGTGCGCCAGGAATGACGTATATGCGTATGCCGATGTTTACATGGACGACATTTGTAACATCTTCGCTTATATTATTCGCTTTTCCACCGTTAACTGTAGGATTAGGACTTTTAATGTTAGATCGTTTATTTGGAACAAGTTTCTTTAATCCAGCATTGGGTGGGAATACAATTATATGGGAGCATTTATTCTGGATTTTCGGTCATCCAGAAGTATACATTCTTATACTCCCAGCTTTCGGAATATTCTCAGAAATCTTCGCGACATTTTCGAAAAAACGATTGTTTGGTTATTCATCGATGGTGTTTGCGACTGTATTAATTGGATTTTTAGGATTTATGGTATGGGCGCATCATATGTTTACTGTTGGACTTGGTCCAGTTGCTAATGCTATTTTCTCAGTTGCAACAATGGCGATTGCGGTTCCGACTGGTATCAAAATATTCAACTGGCTCTTTACAATGTGGGGCGGAAATATTCGTTTTACGACACCGATGATGTGGGCAGTAGCTTTCATTCCATCATTCGTCATGGGTGGAGTTACAGGGGTTATGCTAGCATCTGCACCAGCTGATTATCAATTTCATGATAATTATTTCGTAGTAGCACATTTTCATTATGTAATCGTTGGCGGTGTTGTATTTGGTTTACTTGCAGGAGCTCATTATTATTGGCCACTGATGTTTAATAAAGTATTAAATGAAACATTAGGAAAGATAACGTTTTGGCTATTCTTTATCGGTTTCCATTTAACGTTCTTTATTCAGCATTTCCTTGGCTTGATTGGTATGCCGCGCCGTTACTACACATATCTTGAAGGGCAAGGGTTGGAAATGGGGAATATGATTAGTTCTATCGGAGCGGTGTTTATGGCTCTTGGGACGATTGTTCTTCTATTCAATGTAATTAAAGCGACAGTATCAAAAGAAAAAGCTGGTCGTGATCCGTGGGATGCACGTACATTAGAATGGACGATGCCAGCACCGACACCAGAATATAACTTTAAACAACTACCATTTGTTCGCGGATTAGATCCGTTTTGGATTGAAAAACGTGAAGGTAATAAAGAGATGACAGCAGCGGAACCAATTGGTGATATTCATATGCCAAATCCTTCGTTTTCACCATTTGTCATTTCTTTCGGATTGTTTATAGCGGCATTTGGTGCAATGTATATGCAGGGCGGAAAAGATAAGTTCTGGTTATTAGTAGCAATTATTGGTTTAATCATTACATTTGGCGCAATGTTCCTACGTTCAGTAATCGATGATCATGGATACCATATTCATAAGGAAGATTTAGATGATAAGGGGGGCAAGGCATAATGCATGTAGATGAAAAATTAACGAATGAAACATTTCCAGCAGAGCCTGAAAAAGCAACCCTTGAAGGGAAAAATAAGTTTGTCGGTTTTTGGTTATTTCTTGGAGGCGAAACAGTGTTGTTCGCTTCCTTATTCGGAACATATTTAGCATTAAAGAATTCTACAAATGGTGGACCAACATCTCAAGAAATGTTCCAAATGCCACTCGTTTTCATTATGACGATGCTTTTATTAACGAGTAGCTTAACAAGTGTATATGCGATGTATCACATGAAAAACTTTAACTTTAAGAAAATGCAACTTTGGTTACTAGTAACTGTATTACTAGGTTTAGGATTTTTAGGGTTTGAGATATATGAGTTTTATCATTATACACATGAATTTAAGCATACTATGAGAAGTAGTGCGTTTGGCTCTGCATTTTATGCTCTTGTTGGTACACATGGACTCCACGTATTGTTTGGGTTGTGTTGGATTTTAACATTAATCTTTAGAAATGCGAAGAGAGGTCTAAATTTATACAATGCACCGAAGTTTTATGTTGCATCAATTTATTGGCACTTTATTGACGTAGTTTGGGTGTTTATTTTCACTGTAGTATATTTAATGGGAATGGTGGGATAAACAATGGCGATAAAGCAAACAAATAATCCTAAAGTTGATCTTGTTTATCGGAAGAGAAAAAGTGCGGAGGAAATGAAGCATCAAGTTATTACGTTTGCATTAATGATTTTTTTAACATTAGTTGCATTTGTAGCAGTGGCGTATCCAAAAACTTTTAGTCCGACTTTCTCTGTGCCATTTATTTTACTATTAGCAGTGGTACAAGTAATTTTTCAATTGTATTATTTTATGCATATGAGCCATAAAGGACATGAAGCAGCAAGTTTCTTTCTTTACTCTGGCCTGCTAATAGGGTTAATTACAATTTTAGCTTTTATGACAATTGTGTGGATTTGAAAAGTGAAATATAAGGGAGCTTGTGTTGTCACAGCTCCCTCTTCATATTATGGGATAACCTTACGAAGGTAGGTGTGAAAATGAGTAACTTGTGGATATTTGGTTTTCAGGCTTTATGGAGTCCAATTTTTTTATTATTTATGCTTTCGATTCTTATTGGGTACTTCTTAATTATTGGACCTTATAGAATGCGATTTGAAAATGCGACGAAGGTAAGTAAGAAGCAAATTTTTTATTTTACGACTGGTATTGTTCTTTTGTATTTTGTAAAGGGAGGGCCTATTGATTTAATTGGCCATATTATATTTAGTGCTCATATGTTTGAAATGGCAGTCATGTATATTGCAGTTCCACCGTTACTGTTGCTTGGTATACCAACTTGGTTATATCGTTACATTACTTCTTTTAAGTTCGTTCAAATTATATTAAAGGTATTTGCTAAACCACTTATTGCGTTGTTTGTATTTAACGGCCTGTTTTCTTTTTATCATTTACCAGTTGTTTTTGATACGGTAAAACAAAGTCAAATTGCTCATCCTATTTGTCTCGCTATATTGTTTTTTACAGCAATCATGATGTGGTGGCCGATGTTAAATCCATTACCAGAATATCAAACGTTAAGTGATATAAAGAAACTTGGTTACATGTTTGCTAATGGTATATTATTAACGCCAGCTTGTGCGTTAATAATTTTTGCGACAGCCCCGTTATTTGCAACGTATACGGATCCGGCTGCTTGGATGAAAGCGATGGAACTATGTGTACCAGCGGGCACTTTATCAGATTTAAATATAACGGGACCGGAATTTTTGCACTGGATGCCAGTAGTACAAGACCAGCAAACTGGTGGTATCATAATGAAAATTGTCCAGGAAATAGTGTACGGTACAATTATAGGCTATGTATTCTTTAGATGGGCACGTAGAGAACGTGAAAAGGATAAGGAGCAGTTACAGCAATTGCCGCCGTATTTACAAACTAAGTAAAAAAAGTGTATGGGATTCCATACGCTTTTTCTTTTTTAGTTTTAGCTTTTTATAAAAGATTGAATTTTCTAATTATTTATGTTAAGTTTGTGTAGGCGTGTACTAAAAGTGGATATAAAATTTACTACTAGCTTTCATACGCAATAATTCCATATGTAGTGCAAGTTTTTTAGAGAGTTACAAATATATATTGTTATCTTTAATAAATACGAACTATTTTAAGGGGGAATTTAAATGGGTAGTAGTGGAAGTATGGTAAAGCCGATTAGTGGTTTTTTGACAGCGCTAATTCAATATCCAGTACCAGTAGTAGAGTCACGTGCAGACATTGATAAACAAATTCAACAAATCATAAAAACAATTCATTCGACCAAATCAGGTTACCCTGGATTAGAATTGATAGTATTTCCTGAATATAGTACACAAGGGCTCAATACAAAAAAATGGACTACAGAAGAATTTTTATGTACAGTGCCTGGGCCAGAAACAGACTTATTTGCTGAGGCATGTAAGGAATCTGAAGTATATGGTGTTTTTTCAATAATGGAAAAAAACCCTGATGGTGGAGAGCCATATAATACAGCAGTTATTATTGATCCACAAGGTGAAATGATTTTGAAGTATCGTAAGCTAAATCCTTGGGTGCCAGTCGAGCCTTGGAAAGCTGGAGATTTAGGCTTACCTGTTTGTGATGGACCTGGAGGAAGTAAATTAGCTGTTTGTATTTGTCATGATGGCATGTTCCCTGAAGTAGCTCGTGAAGCGGCCTATAAAGGTGCAAATGTCTTGATTCGTATTTCTGGGTATAGCACACAAGTTAGTGAACAATGGATGCTAACCAATCGTTCAAATGCATGGCAGAATTTAATGTATACATTGTCGGTAAACTTAGCGGGTTATGATGGTGTATTTTATTACTTTGGTGAAGGACAAGTATGTAATTTTGATGGGACTACTTTAGTACAGGGGCATCGAAATCCTTGGGAGATTGTTACTGCTGAAGTATATCCAGAACTAGCAGATCAGGCTAGATTAGGATGGGGATTAGAAAATAATATATATAATCTAGGTTCAAGAGGATATGTAGCAACTCCTGGTGGGGTGAAAGAAAATCCATATACGTTTGTAAAAGATTTAGCTGAAGGTAAATATAAGGTTCCTTGGGAAGATGAGATTAAAGTAAAAGATGGATCTATTTATGGATATCCAGTAAAAAAAACGATTCATTCTTAGGGGAGGGAAAAAACAAGCGCATCATATTGATGCGCTTGTTTTTGTTAATCAATAATTTGAAGTTCTTTTAACTCTTTTTCGACATTTTGTAGGAGTTGTTCACTTTTTTGAAGTACATTCGTTGGGAAAGTCTCATCATCGCCATATTCAACGCCGTGAGGATAATAATGTTTTCCTAATAAGGGAGGGAGTAGTTTTACTTCAGCGTGTCTACTGCCAATGTCACCTTCAACAGCAACGCCTTGCACTCGCAAATAATAAACATCCTTTAATATTTCAAATTTATAATCGTATGTAACCCGTTCATAATCCCACTGTCCAGCAAGTACGAAGTGGTTGTTTTCCATGATTTCAGTTAAAAGAGTTAATTCAACGACGGCTCCATTAAATTTCGTATTTGTAAATTGCATATAATACCTCCTTTTTTAATGTTACACCATTATTTTTATAATAGTATGAATAATAAGAAAGTGCAATTCATATTGAGAGAAAAGGGATAATCCAGACTTTTTTCACAAAAATATGATATAGTGAAAAGAGTACGGTACACACAAAAAGAAAGAAAAGGATTTGTGTATATCTCAATTTTATGTTTTGTTCAGGAGGTATATCGTTTGAAGAAATTATTGCGTATCGTAATGATTACAATTTTAATTTTAGCTGTTGATTTATACGGGAAATTACTCGTTTCACAATATATATTAACCCCATCTCAATCAAAGCAAGAAAATAAAATTGTGAAAAAGAAAAAGCAAATTAAGGAAGACTCCTCAGACACTGTTTTAAATATGATTGGTGAAGACTCTGAAAATTTATTAGCGAAGTGGGGAGAACCCTCTCGAATAGAGCCATCTGCATACGGATATGAATGGTGGGTATACAATCAGGATTTAACTCAGTATGTTCAATTCGGAGTTTCTGAACGTAAAGTTATAACGGCGTACGCTGCTGGTGAACAAGTTAAGGTTCCACCTTATTATATAAATGAAAAATATGAAGAAGTATATAAAAAAAGTCCGCTTTCGCATGAAATTTCATTAAAAAGAGGGAAAAATAGTTATCAATTTGAACTATCTGATACCGAAGTCATGGAACAACCGTTAATACCTGTAGAAGATGGATGGGCGCAATTGTATTTTGATCAATTTACACATGAGCTTGTGGGTGTTCGTTATATGGATGACGAAACTTTATTACGCCAAAGACCATATCAGCTCGTTTATTCAGGTGAATTAATAGCAGAACAACCACTGACTCCAGAAAAGATAAAACAAGTAGAAAATGGGAATATGCAACAAATTTTTGATTTAACAAATATCATTCGAAGTCGTCATAAATTACCATTATTAACATGGGATCAGGAAACGGCAGATGTTGCTGTTGGTCACAGTAAAGATATGAAAGACAATAATTATTTTTCTCATGACTCACCTACATTAGGTACGCTAGGAGATCGTTTGCAGCGCGGGAAAGTAGGATTTCAACTTGCTGGTGAGAACATAGCGGCGCAACATAGTGATGGAATTGCGGCAGTGCAAGGTTGGTTAAATAGTGAGGGGCATAGAAAGAATTTATTAAATGAACAATTTACAGGATTAGGTGTTGGTGTATATGATAAATTTTATACACAAAACTTTATTCGAAAATAAAGCGAAACTGTAAGCGGTGGGGTGTTACATCACCTAATTAGTTACTTCGTATTCACTGAATTGTAGGTGGGAATCTGACCGTATGCAAATAGCAGAAAAAAAGGTGCATGAATTGTCTAAAAATAGGCGAACCATGCGCCTTTTTTTTCTTACTATATAGTAGATATACATGGAGAGGTGAGGATTATGCCAACAACAAAAGGGCCGTTACATCCATCGGTTCAACAGTTTAAAGAATTTGTAAACCATCACCCTAAAATGGTTCATGAGGTTAGAAGTGGTCACAAAACTTGGCAACAATTTTATGAAGAATGGTACTTACTTGGTGAAGAAGATCCAATATGGGCAACTTATAGACCGGATGGAGCGCCTGCGTTTTCTTCGGTAAAAGAAAATAAAAAAGAAAAAGATAATCGAACTGAAGAGGAAAAAACTGCTGATGTGATGGGGCAAATGCTTTCTTTTTTTAAAAAGTTGGACGTGGAACAAATGCAGAACCATTTAGCTAATGTGACGAGTGCTATTGGGAGCGTGCAACAAGTTATTCAGCAATTTCAAGGTAACCGTACGCAGCAAGAACAAAGTACTTCAGAAAATAACCCGTTTTTCTTTCAAAAGGATTAGGGGGAAAGATGATGAGAGCAGAAATTATGGAGTTTATAAAGGCTAATGAGGATTTATCTCGCTATATTAGAGAGCAACCGTACTGGTATAGAAAATTAACACGAAATCCTGAAGAAAAAGAGGCTTTTGAGTTAGCGGCGATGCAACATTTCAAAAAAACAATACCAGATAAAGTGGAAAAATTTCAAAATCAATTGGCTGTTGCTTCGATCATGATTGATATGTTTCAGTATATGAAGCAACAAAATGCAACTTAATTACAAGTGAAAAATATGTCCGTCATGCAGAACTTTTGTTACAATAGAGATTGATTATTTAAAAAGGAGTTGCAGCATGACGGAAATTTGTTTAGTACGACATGGACAAACTGATTGGAATTTTCAAGAAATTATTCAGGGGCGAGAAGATATTCCGCTTAATGAAGTTGGTAAGAAGCAAGCGAGTCAAAGTGCAGCTGCTTTACAAGAAGAAACGTGGGATATCATTATAAGTAGCCCGTTAATTAGAGCGCAAGAAACGGCTAATGAAATCGCAAAGGCGGCTGGATTACAATCGATTTTATTAGATGATCGATTTGTTGAACGGAATTTTGGAGAAGCTTCAGGGAAGCCAGTTGCGACTGTTAGAGAGTTGATTGCTGAGGGTAAAGTAGAAGGTATGGAGCAAGATGAAGAGATTGTAGCTCGTTGCTTTGCTGCTTTAGAAGATGTTGCAACAACTCATTTTGGCAAACGTATTATTATTGTTGCTCACTCACACGCGATAAAAGCAATTTTACATGCCATTGAACCAGATGAAATTACATTTAAGACACCATTAAAAAATGCGTGTATTAGTTATGTGAAACAAAATAGTGGGAAATGGGATGTTCTTAAATATAATATAGCGGAACATATTACTGTATAAGTGTGTACGGATATAGTGTGAAAATAGTTTCATTATATCTTTCTTTTGAGTAAGTCACTTCAATTAGTAGTTCTAATCTAAATGTGGTATGATGGATACTCGGAGGTGTCTCTCATGATTGTAGCGACGCTAGAAAGCGTATTAATATTAGATAAGGCAGAGCAGCTTGCAAAAGCGATTATCTGTTCAGATATAGCAGAAGATTATCGTAAGTATTATAGAGAATTACATGAAGATATGGAACTTCAGACGTTAATTCAGCAATTTACAGCGATGAAAGAACGGTATGAGGAAGTACAGCGTTTTGGAAAATACCATCCTGACTACACTACCGTATCGATGAAAATGAGAGAATTAAAGCGTTCTGTGGACTTACATGATAAGGTTGCAGCTTTTAAAAGAGCAGAAACTGCTTTGCAGAAGTTATTAGATGAAGTTAGTGTAGCAATCGGTTCGGAAGTGTCTTCTTCCATTAAAGTGCCAACAGGGAATCCATTCTTTGATGCTGGTGGCTGTGGTGGAGGTTGTGGTACTGGCGGAGGTTGTGGTTGTAAAAAAACGGGGTGATGTACCCCGTTTTTTAGAAGTTGGAAGGAAACGTATACAGAGTTTGTCCTGTAATGTTATAAATTTCTGATTGGTTTTCATAGAATATAAAATATATGTTTTTAAAAGGAGAAGATGGAGAAGATTATGTTCGGGCAACGACAAAGTATGATTGTTTATTTACATTCATTGAAACATGCCAAGATTTTAAGGAAATATGGTAACATACATTACATATCAAAACGATTAAAATATGCTGTAGTATATTGTGACATGGAACAAATTGAGCATATGATGCATAAATTGAACAAACTTCCTTTTGTGAAAAAGATAGAACAGTCGTATCGCCCGTATTTAAAAACGGAATTTGAAAATTCCCGTCCTGATCGAGCAAAAGAATACGATTATAGCTAATAGAAAAAATCCCCTGCTAAATTTAGCGGGGGATTTTTTAATTGAAATAAAGTGTTATTTCATCGGAGGAATGAAATTGTTCATTCGTAAAATACCAATTAAATGATTAAAAAATAGTTCTTTTTCTGGGAAAGTTGTAGATGGCTTTACAGTAAAAGTAGCCACTTTTTTTCCGAGTTGCTCTGCCGTTTCTTCAAATAAAATGACACGTTTACTTTTTTTATTTTCAAATACAGGAATGCCTTCACGACATATGTATAATGGTTGGAAATCACCAGTAGTAGTTGGTTTTAATATTACAACAAGCGAACACACTTTTTTATCGTTTTTTATCGTTTCAAATTGTAACATATGTGCTATACGTTCTTGATTTGTTTTGGCAATTTCAAGTAATTCATATAAATCAGAGTAGCCTTCTCCGAGTTCTATAAAGCGTTGAATCATATTTTTTCCTCCTCTTTCTTTTACTGTACCATTTCACTTTTTAAATGAAAAGCACACAAAGAAAAAAACCCTGCATAGCAGGGCCCTTCTTATACTAGCATGTACTAGTAAGAAGGCAAAGGGAGAGGAGAAACCGGAGGAAGAACTTATGGGGAAACGTAAGTCTTCTCCGCGGTTGGCAACAACATCGAAGGTGATGTTGTTATAATTATTTATGTCCAATCTAAATGAAGATATACATAATGAAATTAAATTTTATGTCAGGCTTTTTATTTTTCTTTTTTTTATTTTGTGATAGGATAAAAAAGATAAAGTGGAACTAATATACATATTGGATTCATATTAGTGAATGATGAGATGAATACATAAAAATAATGAGTGGTTATTTGATGCTGAGTTTTCTAATATTTTGGTGAATGTAATTTGTTAACGGTTACCGAAGTGGGAATGGCTTTCTATAATCGCTCGATAGATTGAAATAAAGGTAGTGACAACAGATGAGAGTAGTTTCAGGAAAATGTAAAGGACACCCACTTAAAGCGGTTCCTGGTAATACAACACGTCCAACGACAGATAAAGTAAAAGAATCTATTTTTAATATGATAGGTCCTTATTTTGATGGTGGTATCGCCCTTGATTTATTTGGTGGTAGTGGTGGCCTTGGAATTGAGGCTTTGAGCAGAGGGATCGATAAAGCGATTTTTGTTGATAGGGATAGTAAAGCGATAAAAGTAATTCATCAAAATTTAGAAAGTTGTAGAATACAGGAACAAGCTGAAGTATATCGAAATGATGCGGAACGTGCAGTAAAGGCGCTTATAAAACGTGAAATGTCATTCGATCTTATATTAATAGACCCACCATATAAAGAGCAAAAAATTGTATCTTTAATTAGTGTAATGGATCAACATGGATTGCTACATAGTGATGGATTAATTATGGCAGAGCATGGTAATGATGTGGTTTTACCTGATTCAATAGGAAAGCTTGTAAAAGTACGAGCTGAGAATTATGGGATTACTGCAATATCGATTTATAAGTATGAAGGTGAGGGGACAGAATGACAAGTATAGCTATTTCTTCAGGAAGTTTTGATCCAATTACCCTTGGGCATCTGGATATTATTAAAAGGGGAGCAAAAGTATTTGATGAGGTGTACGTAGTCGTTTTAAACAATTCATCTAAAAAACCATTCTTTTCAGTTGAAGAGCGATTAGAACTAATTCGAGAAGCGACAAAGGATATCCCGAATGTAAAAGTAGATTCGCATAGTGGGCTGTTAGTAGAGTATGCAAAAATGCGTAATGCAAATGCAATATTACGTGGTTTACGAGCAGTTTCTGATTTTGAATATGAGATGCAAATTACTTCTATGAATCGAAAATTAGATGAAAATATTGAAACATTTTTTATTATGACAAACAACCAATATTCATTTTTAAGCTCGAGTATTGTGAAAGAAGTTGCGAGGTATGGAGGAAGTGTAGTAGATCTTGTGCCTCCTATTGTAGAGCGTGCTTTAAAAGAAAAGTTTCAAACCCCGTTAAAGTGAACGGGGTTTTTCTTTATACGTGCGAAAAAATAATAAAATAACATATAAATATAGACAAAATAATGTAAAAATTGGTCCGTAATGTATAAAAGATGTCCAAATTTCATGTAGTATAGAAGGATGCTTGGATAAAAATACAGGAATATCTTTTTGCATAGGTGAGAAAGAACTTACTTTCTCATAAAATGGTGTCCAAAATATAAATGTAAAAATAGGGGCAAGAATACTTTGAATAATTCGTGCGAAAAAATAGGGTTTAAATCGGATGTCTGTTTCAGCTAATATGCTAGCAACTTGTGCCTGAATAGAAAGACCGCTAAATGCTAAAATGAAGCTTGTTACCATAGCTTGTTGTAAGAGGGGTGTTTCATTTATTTGACTAATCATTTGGCTTCCGAGTGTCATTTCGAAAACACCTGATAATATAGGTATACTAAAATCTGTACTTAGTTGGAAGAATGATAAAATATGTTGCATAATAAAAGAAAGAGCTGCTGTAATGTGGAATACAGTAATCATTTTATTTAACACAGAGAATAAAATAATAAATCCGCCAATCATAAGTAATGTTTGAATAGAAGAAACGATAGCATCCCCAAGTAATTTACCGATTGGTCTTTTTTCTTGTAAGCGTGTCTCGTGAAGAATTAAAAAAGGGTTTTGAAAGCGGCGTTTTTTTGTAGTGTGTGTATTATTTTTGTAAGCGGTATTATGGCCGTAAAAACGCATAATTAATCCGACAGCAAAGTTACTTAAATAATGGGCAGCCGCTAATATAATCCCTAATTTTGGATTATTAAAAAAACCGATAGACACAGCACCGAAAATAAAAAGTGGATTAGAAGAATTTGTGAAAGAAACGAGGCGCTCCGCTTCAATCTGAGTTAAAAGGTTGCTTTTTCGTAGTCTAGCGCTTAGTTTGGCGCCTGCAGGGAAACCTGAAGCCATTCCCATTGCCCAAACGAATCCACCTATCCCTGGAACGCGAAAAAGTGGGCGCATGAGTGGTTCTAATATAACGCCAATAAATTTTACAACACCGATACTAATTAGAAGTTCCGCAATGATGAAAAACGGTAGTAGTGAAGGGAATACAACTTCCCACCATATATTTAACCCGCGAATAGAAGCTTGTAAAGCGGCTTGGGGGTGGAGTACAAGAGAAAAGGTTAAAAAAAGCGTTGATATGGTAAGGAAAGCGGTTTTCCATTTTTCATACATGTAAGTAAATCCCCCTTTGTCCCAAAAAACGTTCATTTCAGTATACGTGGATACGTAGTGAATTTAGACCATAAGTATGAAAAAGGAATGAAAAAAATTAAAGGGTGAGAAAAATGAAAGAACCAAAGATTGGTTTAGCACTTGGGTCTGGAGGAGCGAAAGGGTTTGCTCATATTGGTGTAATAAAGGTTTTAAGGGAAGCTGGTATCCCTATTCATATGATTGCAGGAAGTAGTATGGGGGCGCTAATAGGTACGTTTTATGCGGCAAGTAGTAACGTTGAAAGATTGTATAAATTGGCATCTGTTTTCAAGCGGAAGTATTATTTAGATTTCACGGTACCGAAAATGGGATTTATTGCTGGAAAACGTGTCAAAGATATGATTAAAATGTTTACATATAATAAAAATTTAGAAGAGTTAGATATCCCGACGGCTGTTGTGGCTACTGACATATTGAAGGGGGAAAAAGTGGTTTTTACAAGTGGACCAGTTGCAGATGCGGTGAGGGCTAGCATATCTGTTCCTGGAGTGTTTGTACCAGAAAAAATAGATGGACGATTATTAGTGGATGGTGGGGTTATTGATCGGATCCCAGTATCGGTTGTGAAAGAATTAGGGGCCGATATTGTTATCGCTGTGGATGTGTCTCCAATTAAGGTGAATGGCGATGTTACGTCCATTTATGACGTAATCATGCAAAGTATAGAAATTATGCAGCATGAGCTTGTAATGAATCGGCAAATTGCATCGGATTTAATGATGCGACCAGCTGTAGAGCAATTTAGTTCACGTGCTTTTACAAACATTGAAGACATTATTCGAGTTGGAGAAGTAGAAGCGGAAAAACATGTTTCAAATATTTATTTATTAATTGAGCAGTGGAAGGAGAAACATAATGTTTAAGCGTTTTCGGTTTATATATGCAATCTTAATAGGGGTTATATTGGCGATGTTACTTGTTTACGTGCGTTTACCGTATTATGTAACAAAACCAGGAATGGCTGCCAAATTAGAGCCTTACGTTCAAGTTGAGGGTGGAACGAAAGAATCTGGTGATTTTATGCTTGTTACGGTTTCAATGGGACCAGCAAATGTGGTGAATTTAATAGCGGCACAGTTTAATAAATATACACATATTTCAAAAGCGGAAGAAATATTGCAAAAAGGTGAGAGTAATGAAGAATATCAATTTCGCCAAAATTATGCGATGAAAGATTCACAAAATGCAGCAATTTATAATGCATATAAACGTGCAAATCGCTCCGTTTCTTTTGAAAATAAAGGTGTATTAGTTGCTGGTGTGGCAAAAGGAATGCCGTCAGAAGGAAAGCTTAAGCTTGGTGATGTTATTATAGCTGTTGATGGAAAAACATTTGAAAAGACGGAGCAATTTATTGAATATATGACTGGGAAAAAAGAAAGCGATGCTGTAAGTATTGAGTACATGAGAAATGGAAAACAATTGAAAGAAAATTTAAATGTAAAGAAGATTCCTAATGGGAATGGACGTGTCGGTATAGGTGTTTCTATCGTTACGGAAAGAGAATTAATGGTCGATCCGAAAGTGAAAATTAATTCTCATGAAATTGGTGGACCATCCGCAGGTTTAATGTTCACATTAGAAATATATAATCAACTTGTGGAAGAAGACTTAACAAAAGGACATGAAATAGCTGGAACAGGTACAATTAATGAAAAAGGAGAAGTTGGCCCGATTGGTGGTATAAATCAAAAAGTGGTGGCTGCTAGCGATGCTGGGGCTGAGGTGTTCTTTGCGCCAAATGAAAAAGGAGCGGAGAAATCGAACTATAAAGATGCACTTGAGACTGCAAAGGACATTAAAACAAAAATGAAAATTGTACCAGTGGATACGCTGGATGATGCGTTAACATATTTAGAAAAGATGGATAAGGAAAAAACCTCTCTGAAATAGAGAGGTTTTTTTATAGGAATTTTGTAGTTGTTTCATCATAGCGAATAGGATGGTGTGTTATATCCTGTTTTAATAGTTGCGTGCGTAACGGTTCGTGCATGATGGAGAAATATACAGAGTTTGCTTTTTTCTCTATATCTAAAGCAGCATGGTCAAATGTTTTTGTATGAGTAAGGATTGGAAGTTCGATTTTTTTCTTGTTTTTTGAAAGATAAGTTTGTCCTTTTTGTGACATGCCTAGCAGGCGGATATATGGTGCATGTTGTTCTATATTTGCACTACGTATTTCCTCTTTTGTTGTGTTTGTTAAAATGTGTGTACAAGCTCTTTGTAGTCTAGTCCATGTATAACGTTTTGTTTTTAATGCTTCCATGAATGAATAGAAGGAGGAACTGTTTTGTATTTTTGATAAAATACGATGCTCTAAACCTTCTTCTATTTCATATATATGTCGTAAGTCTCCTGAAGACATTGTCATGAGTTTATATTTAAAAAATGAAAAGTATTGTTCCCAATTATGTAATATCCCGTAGTTTTGTTTGTAATTTGCTAAAAGCGAAGTGGTTGCCTGTGGGAGAAAAGGTTCAATTGTTGTAAATGATCCTTCTTCGCTAAAGAGTTGTTTCCGAATGCTTGTCGCGCTTGCAATATGTTGGTCATTAAATGTTTCATCATGATAATGAGAGGCGAATCTTTTTATAGTTTGAGCTTGTATAGAGCTATTTTGTGACAGAATTGCTTTCATATATTGGAAGCCTAAAATATTATTTGGTTGTGACATATCTATGTTTTTTTCGGATGTTAAAATGTGTGAGAAAGCATCCGATGTTGCTTTTGCATAACTATTTCCAGCGTCCATGAATTGTTTTACAAGGCAGTTAAAAGTCTCTTCTTCGTTTTTTTGTACGGAGATGGTATTATAAAAATTTTCGATTTGTCCATCCTCACTACCGAAACAAATTTCAGAAACACGTAGGGCATTTAAAATGGAAATAGCACCATTTGCGAAGGTTTCAGCCTTTTGTGTTGCAAAGACGTATGGAAGCTCTACAACAAGGTCTACGCCGTTTGCTAAGGCCATTTTAGTGCGATACCATTTGGAAATGAGTGCGGGCTCACCACGCTGTAAAAAAGGACCACTCATAACGGCAATTATTATATCGGATTGTGTTAACTTTTTTGTCTCTTGCACATGATAAAGATGACCGTTATGAAAAGGGTTATATTCAACAACAATACCACCAGCTTTTATGGTAATCTCTCCTTTCGATGTAGCATCTTTTTGAAAAACGTGATACTCTATATATTATTTACTATGATGACTTCATTATAGTGTAAAGAAAAAACATTGACAAATATAAAATGGCTAGCTATAATTTTGTTTGTTGCCTTGAGGTGATATGATATGAAATGGTCCATCCATCAATTGAATAAATTGAGAAATAAAGGATTGACATTGGATGAGATGGTAGATGTAAGTGAGCTAAAAGAGGTCGAGAAAGATATTCGTGAAATTAATCCTGTTCATGTAACGGGAAGAGTTGATTTTGGCTCCGGTAAGTTTACGTTTCATCTACATATAACTGGAAGCATGGTTTTACCATGTTCTCGCTCTTTAGTAGATGTGACATTACCATTTGACATTAAAACAACTGAGGTGTTCCAAACTTCACAAGAAGAATTTGAAACTGAAGCTGAAATTCATTGTTTAGAAGGAGAAGTACTTGACTTACTGCCCGTAATCAAGGAAAATATACTTTTGGAGATTCCAATGCAAATTTTCAGTGATGATGTTTCTGGTGGAGCACCGACGCAAGGTCAAGACTGGCAAGTGATTTCGGAAGAAGACAAAGAAAAGACTGTTGATCCAAGATTGGCAGGACTTGCAAAGTTTTTTGACAAATAATCGGAAGACTGGTTCAGGCCTTCATATGAAAATAACTATTTCTTTTAAGGAGGTGGGAAGAATGGCTGTACCTTTTAGAAGAACTTCTAAAACAGTAAAAAGAAAGCGTCGTACGCATTTCAAATTATCAGTACCTGGTATGGTAGAGTGCCCAAGCTGTGGTGAAGCGAAATTAGCTCACCGTGTATGTAAAGCATGCGGTACTTACAAAGGTAAAGAAGTAATCAGCAAGTAATTGCAGGAAAATAAACGCAGAAGATATCTTCTGCGTTTATTTTTTTTTGTCTTAATCTTTAGTTGTTGTATTCTATCTTTTCTAGTAACTGCATATGCTTAATAAAAAATGCATAGGGAGGACTAGAGAAATGGCGACAACAAGACAAGATGCTTGGACTGATGATGAAGATTTGCTTCTGGCAGAAGTAGTACTCCGGCATATTCGAGAAGGTGGAACACAACTTTCTGCCTTTAAGGAAGTGGGGAAAAATTTATCTCGTACACCAGCAGCATGTGGATTTAGATGGAATTCTTACGTAAGAAAGCAATATAAAGAACGTATTGAGGAAGCGAAGCAACTTCGTAAAGTAGAAAATTATGAAGTGAAAGAGACAAAAGTGTTAGAACCTACGTCAATTACGTTGAATGATGTTATTGATTTCTTGCAAAATTATAAAGATGAAAACTCTTTAACGGTGTTGCAACAACAAGTTGAATCATTACAAACAGAAAGAGAGCGTCTTCTGGAGCGATTATCAGTATATGAGGAAGAGTATAGAACATTGCTTGATTATATCGATCAAAAAAGAAGTGTAATGGTAGCGGAAAGAAACAATGCTCGCTCGACTGAGAAGTTAGAGAAGCTTAAGAAATAAAAAAACAGCTGTTATACAGCTGTTTTTTTTATTTCTTAAGCCGATTCTTCATTTGTAACCGCATTCAAATTTGTTTCTGGATGCCAAATATAAAAATCTCCATCAGTTACTGATACGGGGCTGAAATTTAATTTATCCCAAAAACCAGCTGAATGAATACGCGCTATCGTTTTAATAGGAAATTGCAGTTGTTTCGCATGATTTACAAGCATTTGTCCGAATCCTTGTTTTTGAAAAGTTGGTAATACTTCAAGTTTATAAAGTTCTAGGTAAGGACCTGTAATTTCGAATGGTTCTCCGCCGTTTCTTTTCATATATAGACTCATACGTGCGATTAGTGATCCGCCATAATAAATACCGTAAAATGGAGATTCACTGTCGTTTTCAATAATGTTTGCTTGCAATTCTTCCAGCATAGATAGTTCCTGGGCTCCGCACCCTTTAAATTTTTTGAATTCATCTAACGTTTTATAATTGATGAGCAAGCGCTCAACTTTTGGGAATCCCATTACATCACATCCTTTTCTTATCTCGTTGAATGCAGAAAAGTAAAAATATTTATAATAATAGTATAACTCATTTTTTTATTTTTATGAAGAAGATAGTATATTTCTTTTATTATTTTTTTGAGGATTTGCTAAACTAAGAGTATAAGTGTATTAATAGGCAGTATATACATAGTGAAAAATGAGAGTTTATTTGTTTGGCAGAGGACAACGAAATTATAGGGCGTGCTCATGTACTTTAAAAAGATATGAAAAAGGGGGGAGGCAAGGGCACTTAATGTGAATCCCTTGTGTGAAAATGAAAATTGGAATTGTCGGACCAGGTGCTATTGGTCTATTGTATACATTTTATTTACAAAAAAGTAACCAAGATGTTACGTTGTTTACAAGAACAGCTAAGCAGGCTGAAGAATTAAATGAAACAGGTGTAACTTGTATTAGAGATGGAAGATGGGAAACAGTATATCCGCCTGTTTTACCGATAGAAAGTATGGTAGCGCAAAATTTAGATTATATATTTATTGCTGTGAAGCAATATCATATAGATGACATACTACCGTTTGTGGAAGGTGCATCATCATTAATCTTTTTGCAAAACGGAATGTCGCATCTCCCAAAGATGCTGCAAATAGGGAGTGAAAATATAGCTGTTGGTATTGTAGAACATGGTGCGAAAAAAGAGGGAGGGCACATCGTTCATCATACTGGAGTAGGTGTAACGAGATTTGGAGTGGTTTGTGGCCAATCTATACATTTTAAAAAAATATTTCATTCTTTTCCTGTTGCTTATTTTCCAGTTCAAATAGAAACAGATTGGGAAGAGATTATGCGCAAAAAATTAGTAGTAAATGTATGTATCAATCCGTTGACAGCGTTATTGGGAGTAAAGAATGGTGAATTAATCAAGAATCGTTTTTTTTATCAAATGATGGAGCAAGTGTTTCAGGAGGTCGCATTTCTTATTAGAGGAGAAAAAGAAATGGTATGGCAAATGGTACGAAATGTGTGTGAAGGAACGTCTTGTAATACATCCTCTATGTTAGCGGATGTAAGAGCGAATAGACAGACGGAAATTAATGCGATTGTTGGGTATGTATTAGAAGAGGCTAAGAAACAGCAACGACCAGTTCCGACACTTCAATTTTTGTTCGATGCAATAAAGGGGTTAGAAACAAGAGTATAAGTGTTATTCTTTGCTTTTAAGTGAAACATTGACTACAATGTGGATTGGTGAGAGAACTGGATACGAAAGGAAGAATTATATGGAGATAAAAGAAATCTCTGTTCCGCAACAAGGTGTTGTAGCGGACTATATGAACGGTAAAAAAGAGATACAGTCATGTTTTGATTATATGTTAACAGAAGATGCTTTTAAACAACGTTTACATGATTTGCGTGAAAGGGAGTTTTTCCGCCAAGATTTAGTAGCGCATTTATTAGAATATAATACAAAATTACAAGCGGGAGAATCTACACTTCAAAATGTAAAAGCGCTTGGAGATGAAAATACATATGTTGTTATAGCTGGACAACAAGCGGGGTTATTAACTGGACCGCTTTATACAATTCATAAAGTTATTTCAATTTTACAGCTTGCAAAGGAAAAGGAAGAAAGTTTAGGAGTTAAAGTTGTCCCTGTCTTCTGGATTGCGGGTGAAGATCATGATATGGATGAGATTAACCATACTTTTGTAGCAAAAAATAAAAAGATGAAAAAAACTATTTTTTATGATCGTAATCCGAAAAAGGCGAGTGCTTCTGAGTCTGAACTTTCTGTTGAAGATTGTAGAAGTTGGATTGAAGAGATTTTTAAAACATACCCAGAAACAAATTTTACAAAGGATGTATTAAAATTTGTTGATGATGCTTTGAAAAAATCGAATACGTATGTAGATTTCTTTGCTCATCTTATTACGAAAATCTTTGCTAATTCTGGTTTAATCCTTGTTGATTCACATCATCCTGAATTAAGAAAGTTAGAAATTCCATTTTTTAAGCGAATTATAGGTAAGTATAAAGAGGTGCAAGAGGGGCTTCGTAATCAGCAGGAAGTAATTAAAGAACTAGGATACAAACCGATTATTGAAACGAAGTCTCATGCAGTGCATATATTCATGGAAATAGATAATGAACGAGTATTGCTTGAAGAGCATCAAGGTAAGTTTGTTGGAAAGGATGGGGCGCATTCCTTTTCATATGAAGAGTTGATTGAAGAAATGGAGAGAAATCCGGCACGTTTTAGTAATAATGTTGTAACGCGTCCTCTTATGCAAGAGTATGTATTTCCTACGCTCGCATTTATTGGAGGTCCAGGGGAATTAGCTTATTGGAGTGAATTACAACAAGTATTCCATACTGTCGGTTTTCAAATGCCACCTGTCGTTCCTCGTCTTACAATTACTTATGTGGAGAGAGATATAGCGACAGATTTATTCGATCTGCAATTGAGAGAAAGTGATCCGTTTTTAAATGATGTCGATAAACTGCGTGAAAACTGGTTGTCTAATCGAGTAGAGGAACCGATTGATGATCATTTTGAAAAGGCGAAAAAAGAAATTGCCGATATTCATATATCTTTACAGCAATTTGTAAAGAAAATAGAGCCAGGATTAGGTGCGTTTGCAGGGAAAAACGAATTGAAAATTAATGAACAAATTGAACTGCTGGAAAGAATGTTGAAAAGAAATGTTGAGAAAAAGTATGAGGTTCAGCTAAATAAATTCCGCCGTATACAATTCGCACTTCGTCCATTAGGTGCGCCGCAAGAACGTGTGTGGAATGTATGTTATTATTTAAATCAGTTTGGTTTGGATTTCGTTGATCGTGTAATGGAAAACCCTTTTTCTTGGGACGGAAAACATCATGTTATAAAACTATAAAATCTTGCTCTTTGGAGCAGGATTTTATTTTTATTCCGTTGAATTTACTGTGAAGTGATTTTTTTCTGAATTATCAATCAAAAAGTGTTGGATATGGTAATTGTGTTGGATACTTAAATATATGACAAAATAGCACAAAATGTAAACGTATTATTCGCTTTTTCGACAGTTTTTTATTTAAATTCCCGCAAAAGATGATAAAATTTAGTATATAATAAAAGAAAATAGCGATTTGTATAGTATGTTGCCTTTGTTGGTAAGTTAAATGAGTCGTTCTTTCGTATTATTTCATTCTCTAAGCGTGAAATATGTGCTTAGAGGAAGGGATACATTCAACATAATTAATTGGAAAAAGAGTAGGTGCAACAATGTTTAAACACGTAACAGTGCTTTTAAAGGAAACAGTAGACGGCTTAGATATAAAGCCAGATGGTACATATGTAGATTGTACACTGGGGGGAGGAGGACATAGTTCTTATTTATTATCCCAATTAACTGAAGGTGGAAAATTAATAGCGTTTGATCAAGATGAGATAGCGATTCAAAACGCGAAAGAAAAGTTCTCTTCATACGGTGAACAGTTTATAACAGTAAAGAGTAACTTCCGTTATTTAGCTGAAAAACTGCAAGAAATAGGTATAACAGAAGTAGACGGTATTTTATTTGATTTAGGTGTTTCATCCCCACAATTAGATACACCAGAACGAGGCTTTAGTTATCATCATGATGCACCGCTAGATATGCGGATGGATCAAGATGCCCCATTAACAGCGTATGATGTTGTAAATAGCTGGTCATATGAACAACTTGTAAGGATTTTCTTCCAATACGGTGAAGAGAAATTTTCAAAACAAATTGCAAGAAAAATTGAAGCTTATCGTGAGAATAAAGCTATTGAAACGACAGGAGAATTAGTAGAGCTAATTAAAGAAGGTATTCCGGCTCCTGCTCGTAGAACGGGTGGGCATCCTGCTAAGCGAGTGTTTCAGGCAATTCGTATAGCTGTAAATGATGAATTAAAAGTATTTGAAGAAGCATTGGAATCTGCTATTGAGGTGGTTAAGCCAGGTGGAAGGGTTAGTGTTATAACATTCCATTCATTAGAAGATCGTATTTGTAAAACAACGTTTAAGCGAAATAGTACAACGCCACAATTGCCGCCAGGATTACCGATTATTCCTGAAGAATTTAAGCCGAAATTAAAGCTTATTACAAGAAAACCGATTTTACCTTCTGATATAGAGTTAGAAGAAAATAATCGTGCGCGTTCTGCGAAGTTGAGAATCGCTGAAAAACGATAAAAGGGAGAGAGAGGTATGACTAATTTAGCTGTAAAGTACAAACAACAAGCGCAAGAAGAGGTGCAAATTCAAACGCCCCCACAGCAGATGGCTAAGCCGAAGGTTAAAGCGAAAATTACAAGAATCGAAAAACTGTTGTATGTAGCGTTTATTGGCTTTTTATTGTATGCCTGTGTCGCGTTTATTGGAAATAAAGCAGGCCTTTATCAAGTTAATGTAGAAGCAGCGACGATAGAAGAAAAAATTGTACAGCAGCAAAAAGAAAATCAAGAATTACAAGCTGAAGTAGAGAAGTTAAGTCGCTATGAACGAATCGCTGAAGTTGCAAAAAAACATGGGCTAGAAATTAATGCGAATAATGTGAAAGGCCTCAAATAAGGCAATAGGTGTGAAGGAACGATGAAGAATATGACTAAATTTCATACCAATAAGGGAGCAGGTTATTTTATGATATTTTTCCTCCTGCTCTTTTTGCTGTTATTAGCCCGATTTTTTTACATACAATCAACAGGAACAGTTCATAATCAGGATTTAGATGCACTTGCTAAACAAAAGCATAGTAAAACAGGAGTTCTTGAAGCGAACCGAGGAACCATTTATGATCAAAACGGTCATGTGTTAGCGCAAGACGCAAACTCTTACAAAATGGTAGCTGCACTAAAAGGTGCTAACTCAGTTGAGAATAAAGAAGATACTGCAAAGAAAATTGCAGGAGTACTTGGAAAAGGCGAAGAGGATATTTTAGCCACGTTAAATAAAGATAAAAGTCAAGTGGAATTTGGGAAGATAGGTAAGGGCTTGACGAAAGAAAAGAAAGAACAAATAGAAGCATTGAAATTGCCAGGGGTTTCTTTTATTACCGAAAATGCGAGAGTTTATCCAAATGGTGATTTCGCATCTTATGTTATAGGGCATGCGAAACCGAATGAAGATGGAATTGCAGTAGGTCAATTTGGATTAGAAAAAAGTTTGGATAAATATTTAGGAGCTTCAAATGGAGAGGTAGCTTATACAGGTGATCGTAGGGGGGTATCTCTTGACGGTGGGAAAGTGAATGTGAAGGCACCTAAAAATGGAGATAATGTATATTTGACAATGGATCAACGTATTCAAAGTTATTTAGAAGACGCGATGAAATCGGCGAGTCAACATTATGAGCCGGAAAGTTTAATTGGAATTGTGGCGGATCCGAAAACGGGGAAAATATTAGCAATGTCTAGTAAACCTAGTTATGATCCGAACATAGAGAATAATAAATATTTTTATAATGACGCAATTGCCAATGCATTTGAACCGGGATCAACAATGAAAATTTTCACGTTAGCGGCAGCTATTAATGAAGGTGTGTACAAAGGGCAAGATTATTATCAGTCCGGGACATATCAAGTCGGAAATAGGAAAATAAAAGATCATAACGGTGGTGCTGGTTGGGGCTCTATCACGTTTGATGAAGGGGTAGAGCGTTCTTCAAACGTAGCGTTTGCAATTTTAGGAGATCAAAAACTTGGTCCAGAACGTTTCCGAAAATATATTCATAGTTTTGGATTAGATGAAAAAACGAACATTGATTTATCAGGTGAAGGATCGAATACAATTTTATTTGATCAGCAAATACAACAAGTGACAACAGCTTTTGGACAAGGTTCCACTGTAACACCAATTCAGCTTGTACAAGCTGCAACGGCCATTGCAAATGATGGGAAAATGATGAAACCTTATGCAATTGATAAAATTGTAGATCCAATAACAGACAAAGTAAAATTAGAACATAAGCCAGAAGAAGTAGGAAAACCTGTTACAAAGGAAACAGCAGCGCAAGTAAGACAGTTATTAGAACGTGTTGTTACATCTCCGAAAGGTACAGGGACAGCTTATAAAATTGATGGATATTCAGTTGGTGGTAAAACAGGTACAGCGCAAATTCCGGATGGAAAAGGCGGCTATATGACAGGAAGACAGAATTATATATTCTCATTCTTAGGTATGGCACCAATGGACGATCCACAACTTGTTGTGTATGTAGCTGTTAAACAGCCGAAATTAAAAGATGATGAGAACGGCGCACAACCTTTAGCTGATATTTTTAAATATGTAACAAAAAATAGTTTAGAGTATTTAAAGATTAAGCCAAATGAAGTGAAAGATCCGAAAAAACATCTGAAAGAACAACAAACTACTGTTCCAGATGTAACTGGTAAAACGATGGCTGAAGCGGGGAAAGCGATTGATAAAGCAAAACTTCGTCCAATCGTACTAGGTGAAGGGAAAGTACAGCAACAAGTACCAAAAGCGACTGAACAAACATTAAAAGGCGACCGAGTCTTCTTGGTAGGAGATAAGCCTACAATGCCAAATATACAAGGATGGGCACTGCGTGATGTTATGAATTTAGCGAAGACATTACAGCTTAACTTGAAACCTTCTGGTACAGGATACGTAACAGAACAAAGTGTGGCGGAAGGAACATTATTACAACCTGGTACAGAATTAGGTGTCACACTCGTACCGCCACTCGAACCACAACAAGAAGCAGAAAAGCCGTAATGGTAAAAGAGAAGAAGTTCTAATTAAATAAGTACAAGCATATATTGGAACAAGCTAGGCGTAAGGGAGGCTTGTTCCGATATGCGTGTATCAAATGTAACAGTTAGAAAACGACTTATTTTTATACTTATATCAGGTATACTTATTTTCACTATTATCGATATTCGTCTTGGATATGTGCAATTTTTTCTTGGGAATATGTTAACGGATCGTGCGAAAGATTCATGGAGTCGTAATATTACTTTTGAACCCGAACGTGGGAAAATTTTAGACCGAAATGGTGTGGAACTTGCCACGAATAAAAGTGCTCCAACTGTCTTTGTTGTACCAAGGCAAATTGAAAAACCAGCAGAGACTGCAGAGAAGTTAGCTGCAGTATTAGGTGTGGAAAAAGATGAGATTTATAAAAGAATTACAAAAAAAGAATCGATTGTAAGGTTAGATAAAGGCGGAAGGAAAATATCACATGACAAAGCGAAAGAAGTACGAGGATTAAGTTTGAAGGGCGTGTATATCGCAGAGGATTCTATCCGGTACTATCCATTTGGAAACTTTTTATCACATGTATTAGGTTTTGCTGGTAGCGATAACCAAGGTCTTATGGGACTAGAAAAATATTATGATAAAGAGCTAAATGGAGACAAAGGTCATGTGCGTTTTTTTGCAGATGCGAAAGGGCAAAGGATGCCTAATGTTGGTGATGATTTCAAAAAACCAGAAGCCGGTTTAAATTTAGGATTAACAATCGATGCGCGTATTACAAGGATTATGGAAAGAGAAATGAATATTGCGGAGTCAACTTATAATCCAGACGGTATGATTGCAATTGCAATGAACCCTAAAAATGGTGAAATTTTAGGGATGTCTAGTCGGCCGAGTTTTGATCCAGCGGATTTTCAAAGTGTCTCTCCAGAAGTGTATAACAGAAATCTACCTGTGTGGAGTACGTATGAGCCTGGTTCAACATTTAAGATCATTACCCTAGCTGCAGCATTGAATGAAAATTTAGTAGACTTAGAGAAGGATACGTTTTATGATGATGGAGCAGCTGAAGTCGGTGGAGCTAGATTGAAATGCTGGAAAGCAGGAGGTCATGGCAGTCAAACGTTTTTAGAAGTCGTTCAAAACTCATGTAACCCGGGATTTATTGAACTTGGTGATCGCCTTGGTAAAGACCGATTATTTAAATACATTCGTAATTTTGGTTTTGGGCAGAAGACTGGGATTGACTTGCAAGGTGAAGGCAGTGGGATTTTATTTAATTTAGATAAAGTTGGTCCAGTAGAGCAAGCGACAACTTCATTCGGCCAAGGGGTTTCTGTTACACCAATTCAACAAGTAGCAGCTGTAGCGGCGGCTGTAAATGGTGGAACATTGTATCAGCCGTATATAGCTAAGGAGTTTATTGATCCGAAAAATAATCAAGTTGTTAGTAAAAAGACACCTGTTGAGAAAAGAAAAGTTATTTCCAAGGAAACTTCAGAAAAAGTTCGTTATGCATTAGAGAATGTTGTAGCGAAAGGTTCTGGTAAAGGTGCTTATATTGATGGATATCGTGTAGGTGGAAAAACGGGTACTGCTCAAAAGGTGAAAGATGGTAAATATTTAGAGAATAATTATATTGTATCTTTTATCGGATTTGCTCCAGCGGATGATCCAGAGATTGTTGTGTATGTTGCTGTTGATAATCCAAAAGGGGTTACACAGTTTGGTGGAGTGGTAGCAGCTCCAATTGTCGGGAATATCCTTCGAGATGCGCTTCCTGTTATGGGAGTGAAACCGAGAAAAGAACAAGTTGAAAAAGAATATAAATGGGGCGATACACCAACTGTGGAAGTTCCGAATTTAATTGGAATGAAAAAGAAAGATTTACAAACACAACTCGTCGATTTGCAGCTTGATATAAGTGGAGATGGAGAGAAAGTAATTAAGCAATCACCAGAAGCGGGAGCTAAAGTAAAAGAAGGCTCAAAAATTAGAATTTACTTCGGGAATTAAAGGTAACATAGTACGTTTTATGGTACAATTGGTGGAAGTGAGTTCTTTATAGAACAGTTACTTAACTTGAGACAATAAGTGTCTCAGTCATAAATAGGCCAGTAGCAATTACCTCCTTATATAGGAGGTAATGTGTTGCTTACTGAAAAAAAGATAAATAAACAATGTAGAGAGGGTTTAGTGAAATGAAGTTGCATACACTTTTATCATGTTTGCATGATTTTCCAGTTGTTCCAAAAGAAAATCCAGAAATCACATCTATAGAAGCTGATTCACGTAAAGTGAAAGAAGGAAGCTTATTTGTATGTATGAAAGGATATACGGTTGATAGCCATGATTTTGCTAAGCAAGCAGCGGCACAAGGAGCGGCTGCTATTGTTGCGGAAAGACCAATTGATGTTGACGTTCCAGTTGTACTTGTGAAAAATACTTTTCGTTCGTTAGCGGTTTTAGCTGATTATTTTTATGGTCAACCGACACACAAGTTACATTTAATCGGAATTACAGGTACAAATGGAAAGACAACAACATCGCATATTATGGATGAGATTATGCGAGCACATGGTCATAAAACAGGGCTAATTGGAACGATTAATATGAAAATCGGTGATGAAACATTTGAGGTGAAAAATACAACACCAGATGCACTAACACTTCAACAGACGTTTTCAAAAATGGTTGAACAAGGTGTGGACAGCACGGTAATGGAAGTTTCGTCACATGCGTTAGATCTTGGTCGTGTACACGGATGTGATTACGATGTAGCGGTGTTTACGAACTTAACACAAGATCATTTAGACTATCATAAAACGATGGAAGAATATAAACATGCAAAAGGGTTACTATTTGCACAGCTTGGCAATAGTTATAATCATAATCGTGAAAAGTACGCTGTGCTGAATAGCGATGATAATGTAACAGAAGAGTATATGAGAAGTACTGCAGCAACTGTTGTAACATATGGTATTGATACAACAAGTGACATTATGGCAAAAAATATCGTTATGACGAGTGGCGGAACTACATTTACCCTTGTCACACCGTATGAAAGTGTAAATGTTACGATGAAATTAATAGGTAAATTTAATGTGTATAACGTACTTGCAGCAACAGCAGCAGGACTTGTTTCGGGTGTGAAATTAGAAACAATCATTGCTGTTATAAAGGAACTAGCTGGGGTTCCAGGGCGTTTTGAAGTTGTTGATGGAGGACAAAATTATACAGTTATTGTTGATTACGCACATACGCCGGATAGTTTAGAAAATGTATTAAAAACTGCAAAACAATTTGCAAAAGGTGATGTGTATTGTATCGTTGGTTGTGGTGGCGATAGGGATCGAACGAAGAGACCGATAATGGCAAGTGTTGCAACAAAATATGCAACTCATGCAATTTACACATCAGATAATCCAAGAAGTGAAGATCCAGCGGCTATTTTAGATGATATGGTACATGGTGCAAGTGGAAATAATTATGAAGTGATTATTGATAGAAAAGAAGCGATACACCATGCAATCACTAAAGTAAAAGCAGATGATATCATTATTATTGCTGGTAAGGGTCATGAAACGTATCAAATTATTGGTAAAGAAGTTCATCATTTTGATGATCGAGAAGTTGCGAAAGAAGCAATTACAGGGCGTTTAAACAACGAAGAGTAACAACGTGAGAGGAGGACTACATGTGCTTGAGCAAGGTTTATTAGTAACGGCTGGGGTAGCATTCTTAATTTCTGTTGCCCTTTCGCCATTGTTTATTCCATTTTTAAGAAAATTAAAGTTCGGACAGAGTATTCGTGATGAGGGACCAAAGTCACATCAAAAAAAATCAGGGACACCGACAATGGGTGGTATCGTCATATACGTATCTATGATGGTAACTTCACTTATTATGGCGATTAAGTTTAATTATTTAGGTGCAGAGGTTTCGTTATTACTATTAGTGACGTTTGGTTACGGATTAATCGGATTTTTAGATGACTACATAAAGGTAGTTAAGAAGAGAAATCTTGGTTTAACATCAAAACAAAAATTAGTAGGGCAGCTTGTTATTGCTATTGCATTCTTTTTAATTGGAAAAGGGCAAGCGTTCCACACATACATTATGATTCCGGGAACGGATGTTAAGTTTGAATTAGGTTGGGCGTATTTTGTACTTGTACTATTTATGCTTATTGGTGGATCAAATGCAGTTAACTTAACTGACGGTTTAGATGGTTTATTATCAGGAACAGCTGCTATTGCATTTGGAGCATTTAGTATTATTGCTGTGGCACAAGAGCAATTTGGAGTAGCGATATTCTGTATGGCAGTGGTAGGAGCTGTACTTGGATTTTTAGTATTCAATGCGAATCCAGCAAAAGTGTTTATGGGAGATACAGGTTCATTAGCTTTAGGTGGAGCCATTGCAGCTGTAGCGATTTTATTAAAACAAGAATTGCTACTTGTAATTATTGGCGGAGTATTCGTCATGGAAACTTTATCGGTTATTATTCAGGTCATTTCATTTAAAACAACAGGAAAACGTGTCTTTAAAATGAGTCCATTACACCATCATTATGAATTATGTGGTTGGTCAGAGTGGCGTGTTGTTGTGACGTTTTGGTCTGCAGGATTTTTATTAGCTGTGTTAGGAATTTATATCGGGGTGTGGATGTAATTGAAAACTGTAACTGAATTTCAAAATAAGAATATTCTTGTATTAGGCATTGCAAAAAGTGGTTATGCAGCAGCTACATTGTTACAAAAGTTAGGGGCGAATGTCATTGTAAATGACGGAAAGCCTTTAGCTGACAATGTACTTGCTGCAGAATTACAAGCAAAAGGAATGGACGTTGTATGCGGTGGCCATCCTTTAGAATTATTAGAGAGAAATATTTCTCTTGTCGTTAAAAATCCAGGAATCCCGTATTCTAATCCAATATTAGTTGCTGCGAAAGAAAAGCAAATTCCAATTGTTACGGAAGTTGAATTAGCATATCGTATTTCAAAAGCGCCATTTGTTGGAATTACAGGATCTAATGGTAAAACGACGACAACAATGCTGACATTTGAAATGTTAAAAGAAGGACAAAAGCATCCTGTTATTGCAGGGAATATAGGAACTGTAGCTTGTGAAGTAGCACAGGATGCAAAAGAAAATGAAGTTGTAGTTACAGAACTTTCATCGTTCCAATTGATGGGAGTAGAATCGTTCCAGCCTAAAATTGCAGCGTTCTTAAACTTATTTGAAGCCCACTTAGATTATCATGGGACGAAGAAGGAATATGGTTTAGCAAAAGCAAATGTTTTTAAAAACCAAACAGAAAACGATTATAGTGTAATAAACGCGGATGATGCAGATGTGATGGCTTTATCTGCGGATACTAAAGGTCAAAAAATCTTGTTTTCGACAACGAAAGAAATTGAAGATGGCGCGTGTATAAAAGATAACGCTCTTTATTTCAAAGGTGAAAAAGTTGTTGAAGTAAGCGATATCGTTTTACCTGGTCAACATAATCTAGAAAATATTTTAGCTGCGATGAGTATTGCGAAATTATTAGGTACTTCTAATGAAGCAATTACGGTCGTGTTAAAACGTTTTACGGGTGTAAAACATCGTTTAGAATATGTAACAACGATTAACAACCGTAAGTTTTATAATGACTCAAAAGCAACGAATATGTTAGCGACTGAGAAAGCACTATCTGCGTTTACACAACCGATTGTGTTACTAGCAGGTGGGCTTGACCGCGGAAATGAATTCGATGATTTAATTCCGTATTTCAAAAATGTAAAAGCGATTGTAACATTTGGACAAACAGCTCCCAAACTAGTAAGAGCGGCAGAAAAAGCGGGATTAGATATAATTGAAAGTGTCGATACTTTAGATGAAGCAGTGGTGAAAGCTTATGCTCATTCTAAAGAAGGTGATGTTGTTCTTCTTTCTCCAGCGTGTGCAAGCTGGGATCAATTTAAAACATTTGAAGAAAGAGGAGACATTTTTATACAAGCTGTGCATAAACTTATATAAAGTAAATCAAAACATCAGTAGGCTAACACCTACTGATGTTTTGTTACATAGGGCAAAAGGTTCTGCCTAAAGAGGTGGTGTTTGTGGGTAATGAAGAAAACGCCTGATTTTATGCTCATCATCGTAACACTTTCATTGTTGACAATCGGAATGATTATGGTTTATAGTGCGAGTGCAGTTTGGGCCTCTTATAAAATGGGGGACTCATTCTTTTTTGCAAAAAGACAATTACTGTTTGCGGGTCTTGGTGTAGTAGCTATGTTTTTTATTATGAAAATTGATTATTGGGTGTGGCGTACGTATTCAAAAGTAATTTTGCTAGTTTGCTTCATTCTTCTTATTCTCGTTCTTATTCCTGGAGTAGGTCTTGTTCGAGGAGGAGCACGAAGTTGGATTGGGATCGGAGCATTTTCGATTCAACCATCAGAATTTATGAAGTTTGCGATGATTATTTTCTTGGCGAAGTTTTTAGCGGAACGGCAAAAATTGATCACATCTTTTAAACGTGGTTTATTACCGGCTCTTAGTTTTGTGTTTCTTGCTTTTGGGATGATTATGTTACAGCCAGACCTTGGGACAGGAACGGTAATGGTTGGGACATGTATCATTATGATATTTATTTCGGGAGCGAGGGTCTTTCACTTTGCAATGTTTGGTTTGATTGGTGTAGCGGGATTTGTAGGATTAATTGCATCAGCACCGTATCGAATGAAACGCATTACATCATATTTAGATCCGTGGTCAGATCCGCTTGGAAGTGGATTTCAAATTATCCAATCATTACTCGCAATTGGACCTGGTGGATTATTTGGGCTTGGACTTGGACAAAGTAGACAAAAATTTCTTTATTTACCTGAACCACAAACTGACTTTATATTTGCGATCTTATCCGAGGAATTAGGTTTTATTGGTGGTTCATTTGTGTTATTATTATTTAGTCTATTATTATGGCGCGGGATTCGTATCGCATTAGGAGCGCCAGATTTATATGGTACGTTTTTAGCAGTAGGTATTGTGGCGATGATTGCGATTCAAGTAATGATTAATGTTGGTGTTGTAACAGGACTGATGCCTGTTACGGGTATTACCTTGCCGTTTTTAAGTTATGGTGGATCAAGTTTGACATTAATGTTAATGGCAGTAGGTGTATTATTAAATATAAGTCGCCATTCTCGCTACTAAACCCTGTTTATAAGACAGGGTTTTTCGTATGTGTGTAAAAATGCAATATGTATATAGAAATAAATATAATGGAAATAAGAAAAGAGAAGCGGAGGAGTTAGTAGTGCGTGTATTAGTTAGTGGTGGGGGTACTGGTGGTCATATTTATCCAGCTCTTGCTTTAATTAGAGAAATAAAAAAGTTAAATCCAGAAGCAAGATTTTTATATATTGGTACGGAAAATGGACTAGAGAGTACAATCGTTCCAAAAGCAGGTATACCATTTCAGTCTATTGTTATAAGTGGATTTAAACGAAAAATATCATTAGATAATGTGAAAACAGTAATGCGTTTTCTAAAAGGTGTACAGGATAGTAAACGATATATTCGTCGTTTTAATCCGGATATCGTAATTGGAACGGGTGGATATGTATGTGGACCAGTTGTATACGCTGCAGCCAAATTAGGTATTCCAACTATTGTACATGAACAAAATAGTGTACCAGGTGTAACGAACAAATTTTTAAGTCGTTATGTTGATAAAGTTGCTGTTTGTTTTGAAGCAGCTACAGAGCATTTTCCAGAGTCAAAAGTGGTAATGACAGGTAATCCGCGAGCATCAGAGGTAATGGATCAAAATGGAATGAAAGGGAAACGTTCAGTTGGGCTTTCTCTTCCTAAAAAGTCTGTACTTATATTTGGTGGAAGTCGTGGAGCTAGACCGATTAACGATGCCTTCGTTGAAGCAATTGAACAGTTTGGGAACAAAAGCTACGAAATACTATATGTAACAGGTGAAGTACATTATGACAAAGTGATGGAAGCCGTGAAGCAAAAAGGGAACCCGAACAATGTTATTATTAAGCCGTTCATTCATAATATGCCAGAGGTACTAACTGGTGTAGACCTTGTTGTTTCAAGGGCTGGGGCAACAACACTTGCAGAATTAACAGCGTTAGGAAAACCAAGTGTGTTAATACCGAGTCCGTACGTAACAAATAATCATCAGGAAAAGAATGCACGTTCAGTTGTTGATAAAGGAGCGGCAAAAATGTTACTTGAAAAAGATTTAACAGCTGAAACGCTTATTCGTGATATTGATGAGATTTTATTGGATGCACAAACATTACAAAATATGAAGCTAGCTGCTAAGCAACTAGGTATTCCAGATGCAGCAAATAAGCTGTATGAAGTAATGAATAAGCTTGTAAAAAAATAAAGTGAGGCTTTAATCGGTGGGGAGTGATTCTTTCTCGTTGATTATTACCTTTCACTAATCGGATGTTTACTGGCATCCCGATTCTCGCCTAACTTCTTTGTTACCGCCGAATTTTGATTTAGGAGCTGTACTGCCCGTAAATAGAGGGATAACGTTAGGTGAACGCCCTGCATATTATTGTCATAAGGAGACTTAATATGGGGGAGATTGTCTATGGAACAATTAGTAAATGAGCTTATAGAAGCAGACGTTGGTCATGTTTTAGTTAACGAGTCGTTAGCACGTTATACAACTATGAAAATAGGTGGACCAGCGGATATTTTAATTGTGCCAAAGCATGTAGCCGGTATTGAAAAAACATTACAGTTAGTAAAGCAATACAAAACGAAGTGGACTGTAATTGGGCGCGGTTCAAACCTTCTTGTATCTGATCAAGGCATAGAAGGTGTTGTTATTCGTTTAGGAGAAGGATTAGATCACTTAGAGGTCGAAAAACATAAGGTAAGAGTTGGTAGTGGATATCCTCTTATTAAATTGTCAACTTTACTTAGTCGTCAAGGGTTAGCTGGATTGGAGTTTGCAAGCGGTATTCCAGGAAGTGTCGGTGGTGCAGTATATATGAATGCAGGTGCACATAAATCGGATATATCGAGTGTATTATCGAAGGCTCTCATTCTGTTTGAAGACGGTACAATTGACTGGTTAATGAATAAAGAACTGGAGTTTTCTTATCGGGCATCTGTATTGCAAACGAAACGTCCTGGTATTGTTTTAGAGGCGGAGTTTCAATTACAGGCGGGAAAACGTGAAGAAATTGTACGTAGCATGCAAAATAATAAAGATTACCGCCGTGAAACGCAACCATGGAATCACCCGTGTGCAGGAAGTGTATTTCGGAATCCAATCCCACATTTTGCAGGAGATTTAGTAGAAAAAGCAGGGCTTCGTGGTTATAGGATTGGTGGAGCTCAAATTTCTGAAATGCATGGCAATTTTATTGTTAATACCGGGGGAGCTTCAGCGCAAGATGTATTGTCCTTAATTGAATTAATAAAACATACAATTAAGGATAAATTTGATGTAGATATGCATACAGAAGTAGAAATCATTGGAAGATAACGGTTATTCGTTCCGCTCATTATCATTTATGTTATAATAAGAAGATAAGAACGGCATGAGGAACATGCCGTTCTTTATGTTACATAGGGGGATCGTACATGAATAATAGTAAAGTGATTAAACTACAAGATCGTGTACCAAAATTGAAAAATCAAAAGAAAAAAAACAAAAAAAATGTTAATCATCGATTGATTTTATACATATCAATTTTATTTTTATTAGTGCTCTTTTTAATTTATTTTCGGTCTCCGCTTAGTAATATAAAAAAGATTAGTGTGTTTGGAAATCACTATATGACGGATGAGCAAGTAATGAAGGATTCAGGCGTGACATATGATACAAGTTATTTCCGAGTGACAGCACATAAAGCTGAAGAAAACTTAACGAAGCGAAAAGAAATTAAAGCAGTAAATGTAAAAAAACGTTTTCCAAACAAGATTGATATTCATATCGAAGAATATTTAACGATTGGTTATATAAATAAAGAGGGAAAATTACAACCGTTATTAGAAAATGGAAAAACGCTTGATGTACTACCTAATGGAAAACTTCCTGTTGCAGCACCGATTTTCGAACCTTTTAAAGAAGAGAAAATGAAGGAGTTAATCGCTGAACTAGAAAAATTAACACCAGCTATTTTAAAATCTATTTCGGAGATTCGCTATTCACCAACGAATGCGAATGAAGATCATCTTACTTTATATATGAATGAAGGTTATGAAGTGAGCACTACGATTCAAAATTTTGCAAAACGTATGGAAGCCTATCCGCTTATTTTAAAAACAATTGAGCCAGGTAAGAAGGTATTAATTGACTTAGAAGTAGGTGCATATACGAAAGAATTAGGTGCGGAAGAAAAAAAAGAATAGAATGGTAGTTTTCGTTGATTATAGCAGAAAAAACAAAACGAATGTTCTATTATATGTATACGAATTTAGAAGAATGGTTTATTTGATGAAAAATATGTAAAAATTCTTAGATTCATACTAGTATTGGTACAAGTTTCACTTTTCTATGAGTACATCTTAGTGTAGACTTATACTTGGCGGTAAACTTTACACTCGAAATAGAATTATTTCAAGATAAGCAGTTATTCATAGTTTACTGCGATATTCTTAATTGAATGCTAAATAAAAATAAGAAAAATATAGGGTTAAAAAAGGGAAACGTATAAAGACGTTGAATATTTTTCTTATAAATAGTAAAGTTGCGATTGTTGTTCCATATATTGAGTTGTATGGTATAAATAAAGAAGGAGGTGCCAAAGAATGAACAGCAATGAAATATATGTTAGTCTTGACATCGGTACATCCAATGTTAAAGTCATCATTGGTGAAATGGTTAATGACAGCTTAAACATTATTGGTGTTGGAAATGTAAAATCAAATGGTTTAAAGAAGGGATCGATAGTTGATATAGACGAGACTGTTCGATCAATTAAAAAAGCAATTGAACAAGCTGAGCGCATGGTGGGAATCCACATTGAGCAAGTTGTAGTAGGTGTCAATGCAAACCAGGTACAGCTACTTCCTTGTCACGGAGTAGTCGCTGTTTCAAATGAAGATCGTGAAATCGGGAATGAAGATGTCTTACGCGTTCTAGATGCAGCACAAGTTGTGTCAATTGCTCCAGAACGTGAGTTTATTGATGTGGTACCTCGACAGTTCATCGTAGACGGTCTTGACGAGATTAACGATCCACGCGGGATGATCGGTGTAAGATTAGAAATGGAAGGTACACTTATTACAGGCTCGAGAACTTTACTACATAACCTACTTCGTTGTGTAGAAAAAGCAGGTCTTGAAATTGTTGATATTTGTCTTCAACCTTTAGCGGCTGCAACAGTTGCTATATCTTCAGATGAAAAAAATAGAGGAGTAGCCCTTGTTGATATGGGGGGAGGATCTACAACTTTATCTATTTTTAAAGATGGAGAGTTACAAGCGACGAGCGTATTACCATTAGGTGGAGACCATATAACGAAGGATATTGCGATTGGGTTGAAAACTTCAACAGAAAATGCAGATCAAATTAAGTTGAAATATGGACATGCTTTTTATGATACAGCATCTGAAGAAGAGATGTTTACGGTTCCTATTATGGGAAGTGATCAAACAGAACAATATTCTCAGTTGGAATTATCGGATATAATAGAGGCTCGTGTAGAGGAAATTTTAATGTTTGTTCAAGATGAAGTGCGTAAGTTAGGAGTAAAGCAAGTGGCTTCTGGTTATGTACTAACTGGTGGAATTGCTTCTATGCCAGGTGTTCTTGACCTTGCATATGATATTTTACATGAAAATGTTCGTGTAGCAACTCCTGATTATATTGGTGTGCGTGAGCCCCAATATACAAGTGGAGTTGGATTAATTAAACATTCTTATCAAAAAGCTAAATTACGTGGGAAAAATGTGCAGGAAAAGCAAGAGCATTTTGAACCAGTACCAGCACCAGCACCAACGCCGGTACAACAGCAACCTGCAAAACAAAAAACTCGTAATCAAAACAATAATAATCAAAATGATGACCGCATGATGTCAAAAGTAAAACGTGTATTCCGTTATTTATGGGATTAAAATTGGACACGAAAAATGAGGTTCTAGGGGGATTTCGACATGTTAGAGTTTGATACTACTCAAGATCAATTAGCGAATATAAAAGTTATCGGTGTCGGCGGTGGCGGAAACAATGCTGTAAACCGTATGATTGAACACGGTGTACAAGGTGTAGACTTTATCGCTGTGAACACTGATGCACAAGCATTAAATCTATCAAAAGCTGAAACGAAAATGCAAATTGGTGGAAAATTAACGCGTGGACTTGGTGCAGGCGCAAACCCTGAAGTAGGGAAAAAAGCTGCAGAAGAAAGTAAAGAACAGATCCAAGAAGCACTTCGTGGTGCGGATATGGTCTTCGTAACTGCCGGTATGGGCGGTGGAACTGGAACTGGTGCAGCTCCAGTTGTTGCTCAAGTTGCAAAAGAATTAGGTGCTTTAACAGTTGGTGTTGTAACACGTCCATTTACTTTTGAAGGACGTAAGCGTGCGACGCAAGCAGCATCTGGTATTGCAGCATTTAAAGAAAATGTAGATACTCTTATTGTAATTCCAAACGATCGCTTATTAGAGATTGTTGATAAAAATACGCCAATGTTAGAAGCATTCCGTGAAGCTGATAACGTATTACGTCAAGGTGTTCAAGGTATTTCGGATTTAATTGCAACGCCAGGTTTAATTAACTTAGACTTTGCAGACGTAAAGACAATTATGTCTAATAGAGGTTCTGCTTTAATGGGTATTGGTTCTGGTAACGGGGAAAATCGTGCTGCAGAAGCTGCGAAAAAAGCGATTTCTAGTCCATTACTAGAAACATCTATTGATGGAGCTCAAGGTGTTATCATGAACATTACGGGTGGCGCTAACTTAAGCTTATATGAAGTACAAGAAGCGGCAGATATCGTAGCTTCAGCTTCAGATCCAGAAGTAAATATGATCTTCGGTTCTGTTATTAACGAAGGATTAAAAGATGATATCGTTGTAACTGTAATTGCAACTGGTTTTGATGATAGCATTGCAACTCAACCACCAAAACCAATTATTCGTCCGAATGCGAACCACACGCAACAACAGCAACAACCAGTAGCTCAACCTTCAAAACAACGTGAAGTAAAACGTGAAATGAAGCGTGAAGAGCCAGTTGTACATGAGCGTCATTCAGATTCAGATGATATCGATATTCCAGCATTTTTACGTAACCGTCGTAGACGATAAAAAAAGGAGCTTTCATGCTCCTTTTTTGTTTTTTAAATGGAAAAGACCTGCTAAGCAGGTCTTTTTTTATTTCGTATATTTCAATATATTTTGTTGGTGAAAATAAGAGTATATCATTCTATGAATTTGTACTTTTATTTTTTACCGACAGATTATGTCTAGAAATCACAAAATAACAAAAAAACACCTCCGCAAATTGACACACTTTCCTATTGGATATGCATTATACTAGTCTCAACTTGAAAAAAGAGGTGAATTGTTTGGTTGTTTACGCCGACGTTGTTTGGTTGTTAAACGCCTGCATTGATTTTCTTTTGCTTTTATTAACAGCTACCGTGTTAAAAAAGAAGATCAAAAGATGGAGGCTTGTGTTAGGGGCATTTATAGGTTCAACTATTGTTATTTTTGCCTTTACTCCTTTTGCTTCTATGATGACACATCCAATTATGAAACTACTGTACTCGTTACTTATTGTGTATACAGCATTTGGGTTTACAACATTTAGAAATTATGCACAAACTGTTTTTACTTTTTACTTTGTAACCTTTATGGTTGGCGGAGGATTAATTGGAACTCATTTCTTTTTGCAAACGAATGAAATGGTAAATGGATTGGTTCAATCTCAGTCAATTTCTTACGGCGATCCAATTAGTTGGTTATTTGTTATTTTTGGTTTTCCGGTAATTTATTATTTTTCTAAAAAGCGTATTGAAAGCGTAGAGGTCACGAAAATACACTATGACCAAATTGTGAAAGTAAAAATTCAATTAGCGGAAGAAGAACTAGAACTGGCAGGTCTTATTGACAGTGGGAACCAACTTTACGACCCATTAACAAAAACACCCGTTATGATTATGCATGTTTCATCATTAGAACATTGCTTACCATCTTGGTTAACAGAACAAATTTATTCCAAAACAGAAATTCCTCAAATACCAGAAAATGATTCTGGTTGGGCGACAAAATTACGTTTAATTCCTTTCCGTGCAGTAGGAGTAGAAAGTAAATTTTTGTGGGCAATTAAGCCTGACAGTGTGCAAGTTGATCATGAAGGTAGTTCTATTGTTGTAAACAAAGTATTAATTGGATTAAATACACAACAACTGTCTACTAATGGGGAGTATCAATGTATTGTGCATCCAAAAATGTTGATTTCACAAAAAATGGTGATCGCTTAATAATGAGAGGCGGGATAATATGATGAAATTAAAATTTTATTTAGTATACCTTTGGTATAAAGTATTGCTGAAATTAGGAATTAAGACCGATGAAATTTATTATATTGGTGGAAGTGAAGCGTTGCCACCACCGTTAACGAAAGAAGAAGAGGAAGTTCTTTTGAATAAATTGCCAAAAGGAGATCAGGCAGCAAGGTCATTACTTATTGAACGCAACTTAAGGCTCGTTGTATATATAGCAAGAAAGTTTGAAAATACAGGGATAAATATTGAAGATTTAATTAGTATAGGAACAATCGGCCTTATTAAAGCGGTAAATACATTTAATCCAGAAAAGAAAATAAAATTAGCAACATATGCATCGCGTTGTATAGAAAATGAAATTTTAATGCATTTACGTCGGAATAACAAAAATCGTTCGGAAGTTTCTTTTGATGAACCGCTAAACATTGATTGGGATGGGAATGAACTATTGTTGTCTGACGTGTTAGGTACAGATGATGATATTATTACAAAAGATTTAGAAGCTACTGTAGATCGTCACCTTTTAATGAAAGCATTACACCAATTAAATGATCGTGAAAAACAAATTATGGAACTTCGGTTTGGGCTTGCTGGAGGAGAGGAAAAGACGCAAAAAGATGTGGCGGATATGCTTGGGATTTCACAGTCATACATTTCGCGTTTAGAAAAAAGAATTATAAAAAGATTACGAAAAGAATTTAATAAAATGGTGTGAAGAATAGGACCAGCCGTTATGTAGGCTGGTCTTATTCTATTTAGTTGTATTAGGAAAGATAATTTAAATGAAAAATCGTGAAAAAACCATATGCATAAAATCCCCTTCAAAGGAAATACTTTACACTGTACAGCAACTCCCGATAGGAGGGAACACTTTGACGAGAAACAAAGTAGAAATTTGCGGTGTTGATACAGCTAAACTTCCAGTATTAAAAAATGAAGAGATGCGTAAATTATTTCGTGAAATGCAAAGTGGAGAGATAAGCGCAAGAGAAAAATTAGTGAATGGAAACTTACGTCTTGTACTGAGCGTCATCCAAAGATTTAATAACAGAGGAGAATATGTTGACGATTTATTCCAAGTTGGTTGCATCGGACTTATGAAATCAATTGATAATTTTGATTTAGGCCAAAATGTAAAATTTTCAACGTATGCTGTGCCGATGATTATTGGGGAAATACGCAGATATTTGCGTGATAATAATCCGATTCGCGTATCGCGCTCATTGCGAGATATTGCGTATAAAGCTTTGCAAGTAAGAGAGAAGTTAATTGCAGAAAATTCAAAAGAACCAACAGCAATGGATATTGCAAAAGTACTAGAAGTAACTCATGAAGAGATAGTATTTGCTTTAGATGCAATTCAAGATCCAGTTTCATTATTTGAACCGATTTATAATGATGGAGGAGATCCTATCTTTGTTATGGATCAGTTAAGTGATGAAAAACAAAAGGACGAGCAGTGGGTTGAAGAACTAGCATTGAAAGAAGGAATGAAGCGTTTAAATGATCGAGAGAAAATGATTATTAGAAAACGTTTCTTCCAAGGAAAGACACAGATGGAAGTTGCAGAAGAAATTGGGATTTCCCAAGCTCAAGTATCACGTTTAGAGAAGTCAGCCATTAAACAAATGAATAAAACGATTCAAGGATAAGGTCTCACCAATTATGGTGAGACCTTTTTATATGTAATATGGTTTGTGCTCATAGTAGGGGATTAGTGTTCATATAATGAAACTAGCATGGTGTTTCGTATAGGTGGCTTCCTGTAAATATGAGAAACAGCTTCCAATTCGTCATATAAGGGAGAGGGTAAAAATGGTGATACGAATTTCAGAGTTACAGATGAAGGATGTTATAAATATTTCAGATGGAAAAAGGATTGGGAATATTGGAGATATTGAAATTGATATGAACACAGGGCAAGTTTGTTCTGTTATTATTTCCAAACAGACACGTATGCTAGGTATTTTTGGAAAAGATGTTGAGATTGTAATTCCTTGGAAGGAAATTGTGAAAATTGGGGAGGATGTCATACTTGTAAGAGTAGATCCTGTTAATACTGTAACAGAATCAATACAAACACCGACAATTTCATAAAGAATATTACAAATTCCTCTTTTTTTTCTGTTAGGATTATGAAAAAATAAAAGTATGGTAAAATAGACAGGAAGTACCATGCTTTTTTCTGTTATTTTAATTAAAAGGAGCCGCTTTATTATGAGAGAACCATTTAAATATGTGGACGGTATACTGTATTTACAAGCTTGGAAAGAACTTGGAAACATTACTGCTGGATTTACGACAAAAGATGGTGGGATAAGTACGGGCTCCTTTCATGCGATGAATTTAGGATTACATGTGAATGATATCGTGGAGAACGTTCATGAAAACAGACGCATTTTAGCAAATAAGTTACAAAAACCATTAGAAAACTGGATTTGCTCTGAACAAGTTCATGATCATCATGTTGAAAAAGTAGGGCAACAGGAAAAAGGAAGTGGCGTTTATTTATATGAGGACGGCATTTCAAAAACAGATGGCATTTATACGAGTAATGAAGATGTTCTGTTAACGTCTTGTTACGCGGATTGTGTTCCGCTCTATTTTTATGCACCATCACATGGTATGATAGGACTTGCGCATGCTGGATGGAAAGGCACTGTACAAGAGATTGCAAAGGAAATGATTCAAAAGTGGAATGCAGAAGGTATTTCATGTGATGAAATTCATGTTGCAATTGGACCGTCGATTGGATCTTGTTGTTATGTTGTGGATGATCGTGTATTAACAGCAGCACAGAAAGTAATTAACGGTGCTGTTCCTCATCAAAAAATTTCTGACGGGCAGTACGCAATTAATTTAAAAGAAATTAATCGTATATTATGTGTACAAGCAGGCATAAAAGAAGAGCATATTGTAATGTCATCTCTTTGTACAAGCTGTGAAGAGCAACTATTTTTCTCTCATCGTCGTGATCAAGGTAAGACAGGAAGAATGTTGAGTTTCATAGGTTTTAAGGAGGAAGGAAGCAAGTGACAGTACAAGAAAATTTAGTAATTGTAAACGAAGCTATTAAAGAATCTTGCGTTCGAGCTGGACGTTCGTTGCAAGATATTAAACTTGTTGCAGTGACAAAAACTGTAGGGATTGAAAAAACAAACGAAGTAATTGAAACTGGAATTATCGATTTAGGTGAAAATAGAAATGAAGGTTTCTTACAGAAATATGAGCATTTCGGTTCAAAAGTTAATTGGCACTTTATTGGCTCATTACAAACGAGAAAAGTAAAAGAAATCATTAATGAAATTGATTATTTACATTCGTTAGATCGTCTTTCCCTGGCGAAAGAAATTCAGAAACGTGCTGATAAGAAAGTGAAATGCTTTATTCAAGTGAAAACCTCATCTGAAGAATCGAAGCAAGGATTAGCAATAGAAGAGGTTGTTTCTTTTATTCAAAGTTTGCAAGAATTCGATAAAATTGAAGTGGTTGGACTAATGACGATGGCTCCATTTACAGAAGAAGAGGAAGAAATCAGACGCTGTTTTAAGGAATTACGTATGTTGCAAACAAAGGTGCAGGAGCTAGAGTTATTACATGCGCCATGTAAAGAATTATCAATGGGAATGTCCAACGATTACACGATTGCAATTGAAGAAGGGGCTACATATATTCGTTTGGGAACGATTTTAGTAGGAAAAGCGTAAAAGGAAGGAGAATCTTATTATGAGTTGGTCAAAAGTAAAATACTTCTTTTTTGATACACCGGAAGAAAAAGAAGCAGCTCAATATGGTTATGAAAAGGAGCAAACAGACATGAAAAAGCAGCAAGATCCACCAGAACAACAAGATGTTACGTTTCCAAAAGCGCAACCGAAGCAAAATGTTGTGAGTATTGAAACAGCAAAACAATCTTCAAAAGTTGTTTTATTAGAACCACGCACATATTCGGAAGCACAAGGGATTGCGGACCACTTAAAAGGTAGACGAGCTGTTGTAATTAATTTGCAGAGAATGTCTACTGATCAAGCGGTACGTATCGTTGACTTTTTAAGTGGTACTGTATACGCTATAGGCGGGGACATTCAAAAAATAGGACCGAAAACATTTATGTGTACACCTGAAAATGTTGATATTGTTGGTGCAATTTCAGAGTTATTCGGTGAAGAAGAAGAAACAAATATAAAGAGGTGGTAATACGCCATGACAACAGTTTTAATGGTGTTAAGTTCTGCTATCGAGATTTACTCGTGGGCACTGATTATTTACATTCTCCTATCATGGTTTCCTGGTGCAAAGGAATCATCTTTTGGAGAGTTCTTGGCGCGAATTTGTGAACCGTATTTAGAACCATTCCGCAGATTTATTCCGCCGCTTGGTATGATTGATATTTCTCCACTCGTTGCGATTTTTGCGTTAAAACTTGCTAAAAGTGGTTTGTTCAGTTTGTTCAGCTATTTCTTATAGTAAGAGGTTAAATACATGAGCATTTACGAACATTTTAGGCCTGATGAAGAGGTCTTTGTAGATAAAGTGCTGGAGTGGAAGCGAACAGCGGAGTACCATCAAGTGAAATTAACAGATTTCCTTGATCCAAGACAGCAACAAATTGTTTCTATGGTAATTGGACAAGGAGATGTCGCTGTGCAATTTGGTGGTGCAACGCCTAATGCAGAGCGTAAAAGAGCACTCATTTATCCAGACTATCTAGAATTAAATGAAGAAGAATTTCAAGTAGAAGTATTAGAAATTGACTATCCTTCCAAGTTTTATACGCTAGAACATAGGCAAATATTAGGTACATTTATGTCTCTTGGTTTAACGAGAGAAAAATGTGGTGATATTTTGCTGCAAGAAAATCGTGCCCAAATTGTAGTTGCGAAAGAAATCGTATCGTACATTGAGATGAACTTACAAGCAATAGGAAAAGTAAAAGTCTCCTTATCAGCAGTGCAAGGAGAACAAATTCTACAAATACATGAAACGTGGGGGGAGAAATCTGGAACGGTTTCTTCACTTCGTTTAGATGTTATGTTAGCTGAAATGTTACATTTATCTAGACAGAAAGTACAACCTTTCATAAAAAATGGTTTAGTAAAAGTCAATTGGAAAACAGTGGAGCAAACTTCTTATGAATGTTATCCAGGAGACGTTTTTTCTGTTAGAGGATATGGCCGAAGTAAATTATTTTCTGTAGAAGGTAGAACAAAACGCGACAAATGGAGAATTTTGTATGGTATACTAAAATGATTGGTTTTTTAGAAGGAAATCCTCCTATTTTGTCGAAGAAAAGATATAATTGAAAGAGGAAATTTAGATAACTACTTGGAGGTGGCGTTGTGCCGTTAACACCATTAGATATTCATAACAAAGAATTTGGTCGCGGATTCCGTGGCTATGATGAAGATCAAGTAAATGAGTTTCTTGATCAAATTATCAAAGATTATGAATTGGTCATTCGTGAGAAAAAAGCTTTAGAAGAAAAAGTTGCGCAGTTAGAAGGGAAGTTAGATCATTTCTCTAATATTGAAGATACGTTAAACAAATCTATCGTTGTTGCGCAAGAAGCAGCGGAAGAAGTAAAACGTAATGCGCAAAAAGAAGCGAAATTAATTGTGCGTGAAGCTGAAAAGAATGCTGATCGTATTATTAACGAAGCATTAGTAAAATCAAGAAAAGTTGCTTTTGATATTGAAGAGCTAAAGAAACAAGCGAAAGTATTCCGAACTCGTTTCCGTATGTTATTAGAAACACAGCTTGAAATGTTAAACAACGATGATTGGGATAAACTAATTGAGTTAGAAGACGAAGTAGATGAACTGTTGAAAAAAGAAGAAACAGTGTAAGCTTGACGTTTTTCTCATTATTACATATAATTTTAAACAACATATTTATTAAGAAAAACGAAGATAGGGATAAGTACCTTTTCAAACCTTATATAGCGAACTGAGGATGGTGTAAGCTCAGGATAAGGAGATAGTGGGAATATCACCCTGGAGTTCCGCGCTGAACAAATAGAGTAAGCGTAGGCGTGTATTCGCGTTAAGAATATAAAGAGGATTCTATACATATGTATATGATCTACTAGGGTGGTACCGCGGGAGACTTTCTCGTCCCTTTTTGGGATGAGAAAGTCTCTTTTTTATTCCGTTTTTTAAGTATTTCTTTTATACATGTAAGGAGGAATTGAGCATGGAGTACAAAAATACATTACTGATGCCGAAAACAGAGTTCCCAATGCGTGGGAACTTACCAAAACGTGAGCCTGCAATGCAAGAAAAATGGGCTGAAATGAATATTTACGAAAAAGTACAAGAACATACAAAAGGTCGTCCTTTATTTGTATTGCATGATGGACCTCCATATGCGAATGGTGACATTCATATGGGACATGCATTAAATAAAGTATTAAAAGACTTTATTGTTCGTTATAAATCAATGACTGGTTTTAGTGCGCCATATGTTCCAGGATGGGATACGCACGGTTTACCAATTGAACAAGCTTTAACAAATAAAGGCGTAAAACGTAAAGAAATGACAGTTGCTGAGTTCCGTAAGTTATGTGCAGAGTATGCATATGAACAAGTAGAACGTCAACGTGAACAATTTAAGCGTTTAGGTGTACGTGCAGATTGGGATAATCCATATATTACTTTAGAGCCAGCTTATGAAGCACAACAAATTAAAGTGTTTGGTGACATGGCGAAAAAAGGTTATATCTATAAAGGTCAAAAACCAGTTTACTGGTCTCCAACGAGTGAATCTGCTTTAGCAGAAGCTGAAATTGAATATCAAGATAAAAAATCAGCATCTATTTACGTAGCATTCCCTGTAAAAGATGGAAAGAATGTATTAGAAGGTGATGAAAAGTACATCATTTGGACAACAACACCTTGGACATTACCTGCAAACTTAGGTATTTCTGTTCACCCAGAGCTTGAATATAGTATTGTAAAAGTAAATGATGAGAAATATATCATTGCTTCTGAGCTGTTTGAGACAGTTGCAAAAACGTTAGAGTGGGAAAATGCTGAAGTTGTGAAAACAGTAAAAGGTAGCGAACTTGAGTACACAGTTGCAAAACATCCATTCTACGATCGTGATTCATTAGTTATGCTAGGAGATCACGTAACAACAGATGCAGGTACAGGTTGTGTTCATACAGCACCAGGACACGGGGAAGATGACTTCGTTGTTGGTAAAAAGTATGGATTAGAAGTACTTTGCCCAGTCGATGATAAAGGTGTATTAACAAATGAAGCACCTGGATTTGAAGGCTTATTCTATGATAAAGCTAACAAGCCAATTACAGAAAAATTAGAAGAAGTAGGCGCGTTACTGAAACTAACATTCATTACACATTCATACCCACATGATTGGAGAACGAAAAAACCAATTATTTTCCGTGCGACAGCACAGTGGTTTGCATCTATTGAAGCATTCCGTAAAGAATTAATAGAAGCTGTAGCGGAAACGAAATGGGTACCAGCATGGGGAGAAACTCGTCTTCATAATATGGTTCGTGACCGTGGTGACTGGTGTATTTCTCGTCAGCGTGCATGGGGTGTGCCAATTCCGGTATTCTATGCTGAGAATGGTGATCCAATTATTACGGATGAAACAATTAACCATGTAGCAGATTTATTCCGTGAACATGGTTCTAACGTATGGTTCGAGCGTGAAGCGAAAGATCTATTACCAGAAGGATTTACACATCCGGGTAGCCCAAATGGCGAATTCCGTAAAGAAACAGACATCATGGATGTATGGTTCGATTCAGGTTCTTCTCACCAAGCGGTATTAGAAGAGCGCGAAGATTTACAGCGTCCAGCTGATTTATATTTAGAAGGATCTGACCAGTATCGTGGTTGGTTTAACTCTTCATTATCAACAGCAGTTGCTGTAACAGGTAAAGCTCCATATAAAGGCGTATTAAGTCACGGTTTCGTACTAGATGGTGAAGGACGTAAAATGAGTAAGTCGATTGGAAACATCGTCGTACCGAAGAAAATTATGGATCAATTAGGCGGAGACATTTTACGCTTATGGGTATCTTCTGTTGACTATCAATCTGACGTACGTATTTCAGATGATATTTTAAAACAAGTAGCAGAAGTGTATCGTAAAATCCGTAACACATTCCGTTTCTTATTAGGAAACTTAGACGACTTTAAGCCAAGTGAAAATGCAGTAGCTGTAGCTGAACTTCGTGAAGTAGATCGTTACATGTTAGTGAAATTAAATGACTTAATTACAAAAGTTAAAGAAGCATATGAGACATACGAATTCGCTGCTGTGTATCATGCAATTCATAACTTCTGTACAATTGATTTAAGTTCATTCTACTTAGACTTTGCAAAAGACATTTTATACATTGAAGGTGCAAATCACGAAGATCGTCGTGCAATTCAAACTGTATTATATGATGTTCTTGTTGCGTTAACAAAACTTGTAACACCAATCTTACCGCATACAGCTGATGAAGTATGGCCATACATTCCAGGCGTAACAGAAGAAAGTGTACAATTAACTGATATGCCAGAAGCTGTACAATTAGATGACGCGGAAGCGTTAAAAACAAAATGGGATGCATTTATGACATTACGTGATGACGTGTTAAAAGCACTAGAAGTAGCTCGTAATGAAAAAGTAATCGGTAAGTCATTAAATGCAAGCATTACGCTATATCCAACTGCAGAAATGAAAGCTATGTTAGAGTCTATTAGCGAAGACTTAAAGCAATTATTCATCGTTTCTGAGTATAAACTTGGTGGTATGATGGATGAAGCGCCAGCAGATGCACCGAAGTATGAACATACAGCGGTTGTTGTTGCTCAAGCAACTGGTGAAACATGTGAACGTTGTTGGGTAGTTTCAGAAACAATTGGTAAAGATGCTGAACATGAAACATTATGTGAGCGTTGTGCAACAGTTGTTAAAGAAAACTATGTAAAATAATAAAAAACTGACTGCTATTCATGCAGTCAGTTTTTTTGTTGATGGCATATCAAAAAAACTTTTCAGACTCTTTCCTGTGAAGGAAAAATGTGTGTGAGGTAAGCAAATAAATTTCGGACACACTAACTGTACATTACAGCTAGGAGGAATGTACACGTGAATGAAATTTACATGGAAATAAAAGAAGAATTGCAATTGATGAGAAAAGAGTTGCAAGAGAGACTAGCTAAAGAAGTAATGCACAAATATGATGTCGAGTTCAGCCAAGAGCTTGGATATGAAATTAAGGAAGAGATAAAGAAAAAATTGCTATTACATGATATAAAAGAGGATTTAAAGGATGTAGAACGCGCATTATTTAAAATGGAAATAGACATGTACGGTATTTGTGAAGAGACGGGGAGATTAATTTCGACAAAGCAAATGAAGACAATGCCGACTGCTCGTACGATTCATGAATTCTTCTATGAAAAGGTAAATGTATGAATACGCACAACGATATTATATTACCTTTTTTTAATTTATTTTATTCTTCTATAAAGGTTCATTGTGAAAAGGTAGCAGCTATGCTAAAATTTTGAGGTACACTGTCTTTGTGGGGGAAATGAAAATGATATATTATGTAATAGCGTTATTTGTCATTGCTATCGATCAAATATCGAAGTGGTTAATTGTAAAGAACATGGAATTGGGTACGAGTATTCCGATTATCGACAATGTATTATACATAACATCACATCGAAATAGAGGCGCTGCTTGGGGTATTTTAGAAAATAAAATGTGGTTCTTCTACATTATTACAGTTGTTTTTGTAGTGTTTATCGTATTTTATATGAAAAAGTATGCGAAAACAGACAAGCTTCTAGGTATTTCGTTAGGTCTAATTTTGGGCGGGGCAATTGGTAACTTTATTGATCGTGTATTTAGACAAGAAGTAGTGGATTTCATTCACGTGTATATTTTCTCGTACAACTATCCAGTATTCAATATAGCTGATTCAGCATTATGTATTGGTGTTGTATTAATTATTATTCAAACATTATTAGAAGGCAAGAAAGCGAAGGAGTAATTGAATGAGTGAAGTAGTACAAGTAACAGTTGCAGCAGAGCAAAAAAACGAGCGAATTGATAAATTCGTTACAGGGATAAATAACGAATGGTCACGTTCACAAGTACAGCAATGGATTAAAGATGATGTTGTGACAGTGAACGGGAAAGCAGTAAAAGTGAATTATAAAGTAAAAGAAGAAGATGAAATTACAGTAACGATTCCTGAGCCAGAAGCGCTAGATATTCAACCAGAGGATTTAAATTTAGAAATTTATTATGAAGATGCAGATGTGCTTGTTGTAAATAAGCCACGTGGCATGGTTGTACATCCAGCACCAGGGCATACAAGTGGTACACTTGTAAACGGCCTTATGCACCATTGTACAGACTTATCAGGCATTAACGGTGTAATGCGTCCAGGTATCGTGCATCGTATTGATAAAGATACATCTGGACTATTAATGGTTGCTAAAAATGATATGGCACATGAATCGCTTGTAAATCAGCTTGTAGCCAAAACAGTAACGAGACGTTACAAAGCGATTGTACACGGTGTGATTCCGCATGATAAGGGAACTATCGATGCACCAATTGGTCGTGATAAGAAAGAGCGTCAAAGTATGACAGTTGATGAAAATGGTAAGAACGCTGTTACACACTTCCAAGTGTTAGAACGTTTTAAAGACTTTACACTTGTAGAATGTCGCTTAGAAACGGGACGTACGCACCAAATTCGTGTTCATATGAAATATATTGGCTATCCACTTGCAGGAGATCCGAAGTATGGTCCGAAGAAAACGTTAGATATGAATGGACAAGCACTTCATGCGGGTATTTTAGGCTTTGATCATCCTCGTACTGGTGAATATATTCAGTTTGAGGCACCGATTCCAGAAGTGTTTGAAGACGCATTAAATATTTTACGAAAATAGTATTGACAAATCATAAGAAAACTGAGATAATGACAACAGTTAAATAATGATCCTTTAACACAGCCCCGTGAGGTTGAGAAGGTAACGGTTTGAAATACTTAGGGTATGTTGTACCCTTTTTTCAAAAGTCCTCTCGCACACGCTGAGAGGACTTTTTTTATACCATTACTCTCACGCAAGAAAAAAAGCTTGGAGGTGTAGAGCATGCAAGAGAAAGCTGTCGTTTTAGATGACCAAATGATTCGCCGCGCTTTAACACGAATTAGTCATGAAATCGTGGAACGAAATAAAGGTGTCGATAATTGTGTTCTTGTCGGAATTAAAACTCGTGGAATTTTTATTGCACAACGTTTGGCAGAACGAATTGGTCAAATTGAAGGAAAAGAAATGGAAGTTGGAGAGTTAGACATTACGTTATATCGTGATGATTTAACACTACAATCCAAAAATAAAGAACCACTTGTAAAAGGTTCTGATATCCCTGTAGATATTACGAAGAAAAAAGTTATCCTCGTTGATGACGTATTATATACAGGAAGAACAGTTCGAGCAGCAATGGATGCTCTTATGGATTTAGGTAGACCATCTCAAATTCAATTGGCGGTTCTTGTTGATAGAGGTCATCGTGAATTACCAATTCGCGCTGATTATGTAGGAAAGAACATTCCAACATCAAGTGAAGAGCGTATCGAAGTTGATTTGCAAGAGACAGATCAACAAGATCGAGTAAGCATATACGATAAGTAAAGCCCTTTTAAATGTAGTCCTGTGAGGCTGCCAAAGGGTCTTGGCTTTCATATGTCAAATTTGGCATACGAAAGTATAGGACTCTTTGTGCACAGGCACAAAGAGTTTTTTTATTGCAAAGATTTAAACTGAAGGAGGATGTAACAATGGAACAAAAGCCAGTGTTAGACGTTAATGAAGTACCGAAACCGGGAAAATGGTTATTTTTAAGTATACAACATTTGTTCGCGATGTTTGGATCAACAGTGCTTGTTCCGTTTTTAACAGGATTGAATCCATCAGTAGCATTAATATCAAGTGGATTAGGAACGCTAGCGTTTCTTCTTATAACGAAAGGTCAAGTACCAGCATATTTAGGATCATCATTCGCCTTTATCGCACCGATTATAACAGCGAAAACGGCAGGTGGGCCGGGAGCAGCAATGCTTGGTGGTTTACTAGCAGGGCTTGTGTACATCTTAATCTCACTCGGAATTAAGAAATCAGGATCAGAGTGGATTATGAAACTACTACCACCAATCGTAGTTGGTCCAGTAGTAATGGTAATCGGTCTAGCTTTAGCACATACAGCGGTTAACATGGCGATGAACGGTGCGGATGGCAAATACAGCTTTACACATTTTTCAGTAGCATTAGTAACATTAGCAATTACAATCATTTGCTCGATATTCGGAAGAGGATTTTTCAGTATCATACCAGTGTTACTTGGCATTATCGGCGGATATATCTTCGCTTACTTCCAAGGGCTAGTAGACTTAAAGCCGGTAGCTGAGGCAAAATGGTTTGTTGTACCAGATTTCACAGTACCATTTGTAACATACACACCAGAGTTTACATGGAAGATTGTACTCTTGATGGTACCAGTTGCACTAGTAACAATATCAGAACATATCGGACATCAAATTGTACTTGGAAATGTTATTAAAAGAGATTTAATTGAAAAACCAGGTTTACACCGTTCGATCTTCGGTGACGGAGTAGCAACATTAATTGCATCACTAATCGGTGGGCCACCGAATACAACGTATGGTGAAAACATCGGTGTGCTAGCAATTACGAGAGCATACAGTGTATACTTATTCATCGGTTCAGCAGTATTCGCAATCATGTTCGGATTTATCGGTAAGATTTCTGCACTGATTCATTCGATCCCAACACCAGTTATGGGCGGGGTATCAATCTTACTATTCGGTGTAATCGCATCAAGCGGATTACGCATGATGGTAGATGATAAAACAGATTTAAGTGACAAACGAAACTTAATGATTGCATCAGTAATACTAGTAATCGGTATTGGTGGAGCGGTACTTCACGTAGGGGATTCATTCCAAGTCGAAGGAATGGCGCTTGCAGCAATTGTAGGTGTACTGTTAAATCTACTACTACCAGAAACAAAACAAGAAAAACATACAAAACAATCTAAGCAGATTGCTTCATAAAAATAACCTTTTAATTCAGTCCTGTGAGACAGAAAAGGGTGGCTCCTTCCTTGCACCCTAGTCTTACATGACTAGGGTATTTTTATGCAAAGGTTGTTATAAAAATACAAAAGTGGTAACATAAAAATCAGAAAGATGAGGGATGACGATGAGCCATTTGTTAACGATGAGTGAATTATCGGAAGTAGAAATTTCAGAAATCCTAAAAGATGCAGAAGATTTTGCGAATGGAAAAGAGAGCAAAACGACAGAGCAAACTTTTGTTGCAAACTTGTTCTTTGAGAATAGTACGAGAACGAGATTTAGCTTTGAAGTTGCTGAGAAGAGATTAGGACTAGATGTTTTAAACTTTTCAGCTGATGCATCTAGCGTACAAAAAGGAGAAACTTTATACGATACGATAAGAACACTAGAATCAATCGGAACAAAAGCAGTGGTCATCCGCCATGAGCAAGATCGCTACTTCGATGAACTAAAAGATCAGGTGAATATCCCGATCTTAAACGCTGGAGATGGATGTGGAAACCACCCAACACAGTGCCTACTCGACCTTCTTACAATTAAACAAGAGTTTGGAAGATTTGAAGGTTTGAAGATTGCAATAGTAGGAGATGTTCGTCATAGCCGAGTAGCACGTTCTAATGCAGAAGCATTAACGAAGCTTGGTGCAACAATTTACTTTGCAAGTCCAGAAGAGTGGAAAGGTGAAGACAACACATTTGGAACATACAAACCATTAGATGAACTTGTTCCAGAAGTGGATGTAATGATGTTACTCCGTGTACAACATGAGCGTCATGATCATTATGAAACAGACATTATGAAAGAATATCATGAGAAACACGGATTAACAGTAGAAAGAGAAAAGCGTATGAAAGAAGGAAGCATTATTATGCATCCAGCTCCCGTAAACCGTGATGTTGAAATTGCAAGTGAACTTGTTGAGTGTGAGCGTTCACGCATATTTAAACAAATGGAAAATGGAGTTTACGTAAGAATGGCTGTACTAAAACGCGCCTTACCAAATGTATTAGGAGGAATGAAACATGAATTACTTGTTTAAAAATGGTCGTTATATGAATGAAGAAGGAAAAATTGTAGCAACAGATCTTCTCGTACAAGACGGTAAAATCGCTAAGGTAGCAGAAAATATTACGGCAGATAATGCTGAAGTAATCGATGTGAACGGAAAGTTAATCGCACCTGGATTAGTAGATGTACACGTACATCTTCGTGAACCAGGTGGTGAACATAAAGAAACAATTGAAACAGGTACACTAGCAGCGGCAAAAGGTGGATTCACTACAATTTGTGCAATGCCAAATACACGTCCAGTACCAGATTGCAGAGAACATATGGAAGACTTGCAAAATCGTATTAAAGAAAAAGCACATGTCAACGTACTACCATACGGAGCAATTACAGTACGTCAAGCTGGTTCTGAAATGACAGATTTCGAAACATTAAAAGAACTTGGAGCATTTGCTTTCACAGATGACGGCGTAGGCGTACAAGATGCGAGCATGATGTTAGCGGCTATGAAACGTGCAGCAAAATTAGATATGGCAGTAGTTGCGCACTGTGAAGAGAATACGCTTATTAATAAAGGTTGTGTACATGAAGGGAAGTTTTCTGAGAAACACGGATTAAACGGTATCCCATCAGTATGTGAATCTGTACATATTGCAAGGGATATATTGCTTGCGGAAGCAGCAGATTGTCACTATCACGTATGTCACGTAAGTACGAAAGGTTCAGTACGTGTAATCCGTGATGCGAAACGCGCTGGAATTAAAGTAACAGCAGAAGTAACACCACATCACCTAGTGTTATGTGAAGATGATATCCCATCAGCTGATCCTAATTTTAAAATGAACCCACCGCTTCGTGGAAAAGAAGACCATGCAGCATTAATTGAAGGTTTATTAGATGGAACGATCGATATGATCGCAACTGACCATGCACCGCATACAGCGGAAGAGAAAGCACAAGGAATTGAAAGAGCACCATTCGGAATTACTGGTTTTGAAACAGCATTCCCGCTTCTATACACAAACCTTGTGAAAAAAGGAGTTATTACGCTAGAACAATTAATTCAATATTTAACAGAAAAGCCAGCTGATACATTCGGCTTAGAAGCAGGTCGCCTGAAAGAAGGTAGAACAGCTGATATTACAATCATTGATTTAGAACAAGAAGAAGAGATTGATCCAACAACATTCTTATCAAAAGGAAAAAATACACCATTCGCAGGTTGGAAATGCCAAGGATGGCCGGTAATGACAATCGTTGGTGGTAAGATCGCATGGCAAAAGGAGAGTGCATTAGTATGAAAAGACAACTTATCTTAGAAGATGGAACAGTATTAATTGGAAAAGGTTTCGGAGGAGAAATCGAAAAGTCAGGTGAGGTTGTATTTACAACAGGAATGACTGGATATCAAGAAACATTATCTGATCCATCATATTGCGGTCAAATCGTAACATTCACGTACCCATTAATCGGAAACTACGGCATTAACCGTGACGATTTCGAATCGATTCACCCATCTGTAAATGGTTTAATCGTAAACGAAATTTGTGATCATCCATCAAACTTCCGTAATGAAATTTCGTTAAATGATTACTTAAAAGAAAGAAACATCCCGGGATTAGCAGGAATTGATACGAGAAAATTAACGAGAAAAATTCGTCAATACGGTACATTACGCGGACGCCTTTGTAACATGGATGCAGATGTAGAATACATCGTGAGCCAATTAAAAGCGACAGTATTTACAGATCACGTGAAACGCGTATCAACGAAAGATCCCTACCCAAGTCCAGGACGCGGACACCGAGTTGTACTTGTAGACTTCGGAATGAAACATGGTATTTTACGAGAATTAAATAAGCGTGACTGTGATGTAATTGTAGTTCCTTACAACACAACAGCAGAAGAAATTTTACGCCTTAGCCCAGATGGAATTATGTTAAGTAACGGACCTGGGGATCCAAAAGATGTACCAGAAGCAATTGAAATGTTAAAAGACATTATCGGTAAAGTTCCTTTATTCGGAATTTGCCTAGGACATCAATTGTTCGCTCTAGCATCTGGTGCAAATACAAGTAAGTTGAAATTCGGTCACCGTGGTTTAAACCACCCAGTAAAAAATCTTGCAACTGGAAAAGTAGCAATTACATCTCAAAACCATGGTTACGCAGTAGAAGAAGAATCAGTTGAAAATACAGAGCTTGAAATTACACATGTTGCTTTAAATGATGGAACAGTAGAAGGTCTTCGTCATAAGAAGTTCCCAGCATTTACAGTACAATACCATCCAGAAGCTTCAGCAGGACCTGAAGATGCAAATGATTTATTCGAAGATTTCTTAGCAATGATTGAAAACTTCAAGAAAGAAGGGGAAGAGTTATGCCAAAACGCCTAGACATTAACACAATTTTAGTAATCGGATCAGGACCAATTGTAATTGGGCAAGCAGCGGAGTTTGACTACTCTGGTACACAAGCTTGTCAATCTCTAAGAGAAGAAGGTTACAAAGTAATCCTTGTTAACTCTAACCCAGCAACAATTATGACAGATACTGCAACAGCAGATAAAGTATATATCGAACCATTAACATTAGAATTCGTAAGCCGTATTATTCGTAAAGAACGTCCAGATGCAATCTTACCAACATTAGGTGGTCAAACAGGGTTAAATATGGCTGTTGAACTTGCGAAATCAGGCATACTTGAAGAATGCGGAGTTGAAATTTTAGGAACGAAATTATCAGCCATCGAGCAAGCGGAGGATCGCGATTTATTCCGTACATTAATGCAGGATTTAAATGAACCAATTCCATCTAGTACGATCATTCATACGCTGGAAGAAGCACATGAATTTGTAAAAGAAATTGGTTATCCAGTTATTGTTCGCCCAGCATTTACAATGGGAGGAACAGGTGGCGGAATTTGTAGTAATGAAGAAGAACTAATTGAAATCGTATCCGGTGGATTAAAACATAGTCCAGTAACACAATGTTTATTAGAAAAGAGCATTGCTGGTTGTAAGGAAATTGAATATGAAGTAATGCGTGATTCGAATGATAACGCGATTGTAGTATGTAACATGGAAAACATCGATCCAGTTGGGGTTCACACAGGTGATTCTATCGTAGTAGCACCAAGCCAAACATTAAGCGACCGTGAATATCAAATGTTACGAAACACTTCATTACGAATTATTCGTGCATTAGGAATTGAAGGTGGATGTAACGTTCAGCTTGCACTAGATCCACATAGCTTCCAATACTATGTAATCGAAGTAAACCCACGTGTAAGTCGTTCATCTGCACTAGCATCTAAAGCGACTGGATATCCAATTGCAAAATTAGCAGCGAAAATTGCAGTCGGCTTAACATTAGATGAAATCATAAACCCAGTAACACAAAAAACTTACGCTTGCTTCGAGCCAGCATTAGACTATGTTGTTTCAAAAATTCCACGCTGGCCATTTGATAAGTTTGAATCAGCAAACAGAACACTTGGTACACAAATGAAGGCAACTGGTGAAGTTATGTCAATCGGACGTAACTTAGAGCAATCATTATTAAAAGCGGTTCGTTCTTTAGAGCTTGGCATTTATCACTTAGAATTAGACCACTTAAAAGAACTTGATAAAGAAACAATGAAAAAACGCATTATTAAAGCAGACGATGAGCGACTGTTTATTGTAGCAGAAGCAATTCGTCAAGGTGTAACGAAAGAAGAAATCAACGAATGGTGTGAAATGGACTTCTTCTTCTTACAAAAAATTGAAAACATCGTAAATATGGAACGCGAAGTAAAAGCGAATGTAGGAAATATGGAAGTACTACAAGCTGCGAAAGAAATGGGCTTCAGTGATCACTACATTGCAGCTGCTTGGAACAAAACGGAGCGTGAAATTTACGATATGCGTAAAGAAAGCAATATAACTCCTGTTTATAAAATGGTAGATACTTGTGCGGCAGAGTTTGAATCTGCAACACCATACTACTACAGCACATATGGTGATGAGAATGAATCGGTGATAACAGATCGTAAGAGTGTTGTTGTACTAGGGTCTGGTCCAATCCGTATCGGTCAAGGGGTTGAGTTTGACTATGCAACAGTTCACTCTGTATGGGCAATTAAAGAAGCTGGATATGAGGCAATCATTGTTAATAACAATCCAGAAACAGTTTCAACAGACTTCAGTATTTCTGACAAATTATACTTTGAACCATTAACAATTGAAGATGTAATGCACATCATTGATTTAGAAAAACCAGAAGGCGTTATTGTTCAGTTCGGTGGACAAACGGCAATTAACTTAGCGGCGAAATTAGAGGCTCACGGTGTGAAAATCTTAGGAACATCACTTGAAGACTTAGACCGTGCAGAAGATCGTGATAAATTTGAAGCTGCTTTAACAAAACTTGGTATCCCGCAACCAGTTGGTAAAACAGCAACGACTGTAGAACAAGCGGTAGCAATCGCAGAAGAAATTGGTTATCCAGTATTAGTAAGACCATCTTACGTACTAGGTGGACGTGCGATGGAAATCGTATATCGTCAAGAAGAACTGCTGCACTACATGAAAAATGCAGTTAAAGTTCATGCAGATCACCCAGTATTAATCGACCGTTACATGGTTGGTAAAGAAATTGAAGTAGATGCAATTTCAGATGGTGAGAATGTATTCATTCCAGGTATTATGGAACATATTGAACGCGCTGGAGTTCACTCTGGTGACTCAATTGGAGTATATCCACCACAAAGTTTATCTGAAAAACTAAAAGAACAAATCATTGAACATACAATTGCACTTGGAAAAGGATTAAACATTGTTGGATTACTAAATATCCAGTTTGTAGTATTCAAAGATCAAGTGTACGTAATTGAAGTAAACCCACGTGCAAGCCGTACAGTACCGTTCTTAAGTAAAATTACAGGCGTACCGATGGCGAATGTTGCAACGAAAGTTATTTTAGGGCAAGACCTAGTAGAGCAAGGATACGGAACGGGCTATCACCCAGAAGAGAAAGAAGTATATGTAAAAGCTCCGGTATTCTCATTCGCGAAACTACGTTCAGTTGATACAACATTAGGACCTGAAATGAAATCAACAGGGGAAGTAATGGGTAAAGACTTAACGCTTGAAAAAGCATTATATAAAGGATTAGTTGCTTCAGGAATTAATATCCCAACGCACGGATCAGTAATCATTACTGTAGCGGATAAAGATAAAGAGGAGGCGATGGAAATTGCAAAACGTTTCCACGAAATCGGCTATAACTTATTAGCAACAGCTGGAACAGCACAATCATTAGAAGAGCAAAATATCCCAGTACAAGTTGTAAACAAAATTGATTCTGAAGACTACAACTTACTAGATATTATCCGTCAAGGAAAAGCACAGTTTGTAATTAACACATTAACAAAAGGTAAACAACCAGCGCGTGATGGTTTCCGCATTCGCCGTGAATCAGTAGAAAATGGCGTGGCTTGCTTAACATCACTTGATACAACAAGAGCAATCTTACGAGTATTAGAATCTATGACATTCTCAGCTCATTCAATGAAAGAAATTACGCAAACAAAGCGTCACGAGGTGGTACATGCATGATGCAAAAGCAAAATATGATCGTCGTTAATCAAAAAGAAATCGCAAAAAACATTTACGAGTTAGTGCTTCAAGGAACTTTAGTACAGCAAATGAACGAACCAGGGCAGTTTGTACACATTAAGGTAGCAGAGGGCATTGCGCCCCTTCTGCGCCGCCCGATTAGTATTTGTAATGTAGATCAAGAGAAGAACGAATTTACAATGCTATATCGTGCGGAAGGACAAGGGACAAAAACATTAGCAACTAGAAAACAAGGTGAAATGGTAGACGTACTAGGACCACTAGGACACGGTTTTCCTGTAGAAGAAGCAGAAGCTGGTCAAACAGCTTTACTAGTAGGCGGGGGGATTGGTGTACCACCACTTTATGAACTATCACAGCGCCTCGTTGCAAAAGGTGTACGTGTAATTCACATCTTAGGTTTTCAAACGAAAGATGTAGTTTTCTATGAAGAAAAATTTGCAGAACTTGGTGATACGTACGTTGCGACAGTAGATGGTACACACGGTACAAAAGGATTTGTCACAGATGTAATTGATAATTACGGAATTGACTTTGATATTCTTTATTCATGTGGTCCGTTAGCGATGCTTCGTGCATTAGAAGGACGTTACAAAGAGAAAAAAGCCTATATTTCATTAGAAGAACGTATGGGCTGCGGTATTGGAGCTTGTTTCGCATGTGTATGCCACTTACAAGAAGATCCAAGTGGACATTCTTACAAGAAGGTGTGTAGCGACGGACCAGTATTTCCAATCGGGGAGGTTGTACTATGAACAGATTGCAAGTTGAATTACCAGGATTATCATTAAAAAATCCAATTATACCGGCATCTGGATGCTTTGGATTTGGTCGTGAATATGCACAGTTTTACGATTTAAGTGTACTAGGATCAATCATGATTAAAGCGACGACAGAACAACCACGCTATGGAAATCCAACACCTCGTGTTGCTGAAACACCGGGCGGCATGTTAAATGCGATCGGACTTCAAAACCCAGGGTTAGAAAAAGTAATGAATTCTGAATTACCATGGTTAGAACAATTTGACCTTCCAATCATTGCTAACGTTGCAGGCTCACAAGCTGAGGATTATGTAGCGGTTGCAAAGGAAATTTCTAAAGCGCCTAATGTCCATGCACTAGAATTAAATATTTCTTGTCCGAACGTAAAAACAGGTGGTATCGCCTTTGGTACAAATCCTGAAATTGCTGCTGATTTAACGAAGCGAGTAAAAGAGGTTTCTGAAGTACCTGTATACGTGAAGTTGTCACCAAACGTGGCAAACATAGTGGAAATTGCAAAAGCGATTGAAAATGCAGGTGCAGATGGTTTAACGATGATTAATACATTGCTTGGTATGCGTTTAGATTTAAAAACAGCTAAACCAATTTTAGCAAACCGTACAGGCGGATTATCAGGTCCTGCGATTAAGCCAGTAGCAATTCGTATGGTATATGAAGTAAGCCAAGCGGTTAACATTCCAATTATCGGAATGGGTGGTATTGAAACAGCGGAAGATGTAATTGAATTCTTCTACGCTGGCGCAAGCGCAGTTGCAGTAGGTACAGCGAACTTTATCGATCCGTTCGTATGTCCGACAATTATTGAAGAGTTACCAGCATTACTAGATGAATTAGGATTTGATCATATTTCGGAATGTCAAGGAAGGAGCTGGAAGCAAACATGTCACAGTCGTTAATCGTTGCACTAGATTTTCCAGGGAAACAAGATGTAGAACAATTCTTGCGCCACTTTGAAGGGGAAGAGTTATTTGTCAAAGTTGGTATGGAGTTATTTTACAAAGAAGGCCCTGCAATTATTACGTACTTAAAAGAAAAAGGACATAAGATTTTTCTAGATTTAAAACTTCATGATATTCCGAATACAGTAAAAAGCGCTATGCGTAGCCTAGCTAGTCTAGATGTTGATATGGTAAATGTTCATGCTGCTGGGGGAAGCAGCATGATGAAAGCTGCGATTGAGGGATTAGAGGAAGGTAAGCAAGAAGGAAAAGAGAGACCGATTTGTATTGCAGTTACACAACTAACAAGCACTTCGGAAGCTATGATGAAAAAAGAGATTGGCATTGAGAAGACGTTAGAAGAAGCGGTTGCTCATTATGCAAAACTAACGAAAGAAAGTGGACTTGATGGCGTTGTTTGCTCAACGCTTGAAGTTCCAAAATTACGTGAAGTATGCGGGAATGAATTTGTAACAGTAACACCGGGGATTCGTCTTGCAAGCGATGATGTAAATGACCAGGTGCGCGTAGCAACACCGAAACGTGCGAGGGAACTTGGCTCAAGCTACATCGTAGTTGGACGTAGTATTACAAAAGCAGAAAATCCGCTTGAAGCGTATAAAACAGTAAAACAACAGTGGGAAGGTGTAACAGTATGAAAAAAGAAATCGCATCGCATTTATTAGAAATTGGAGCAGTATTTTTACAACCGAATGATCCATTCACATGGTCTTCAGGTATGAAATCACCAATTTATTGTGATAACCGTTTAACTTTATCTTATCCAAAAGTACGTCAAGCGATTGCAGCTGGATTAGAAGAGTTAATTAAAGAGAACTTCCCAACTGTAGAAGTTATTGCAGGAACAGCAACTGCTGGTATTGCGCACGCTGCATGGGTAAGCGATCGTATGGATTTACCAATGTGCTACGTACGTAGTAAAGCAAAAGGCCACGGTAAAGGGAATCAAATTGAAGGAAAAGCTGAAAAAGGTCAAAAAGTTGTAGTAGTAGAAGACTTAATTTCAACTGGCGGAAGTGCAATTACATGTGTAGAAGCACTTCGCGAAGCTGGCTGTGAAGTATTAGGAATCGTATCAATCTTCACATACGAGCTAGAAGCAGGAAAAGAAAAGCTAGAAGCAGCTAACGTAGCATCATATTCTTTAAGTGATTACAGTGCATTAACTGAAGTTGCAGCAGAAAAAGGTATGATCGGACAAGCTGAAACGAAAAAATTACAAGAGTGGCGTAAAAATCCAGCTAACGAAGCTTGGATCACAGCGTAACATGAAAAAAACGACCGCGGGGGAACGCGGTCGTTTTTTATATTATTGTTAAAACTTCAAGTAAAGTTCCATCAATATCAAAGAAAATCATATTACAATCTCCTTAACTACTTAGCGCTTTCTGCAAGCTCATATCCTCTTACAAACAATAAAGTCATATAAGAAACAATAAATGAGAAGATGCTGTACATGCCAACCCAAAAGAAAAATTTTGGAGTAAAGGCGATAACACCTATTATTAAAAAACTAGCAAACGTTACAATCGGCATTACGTAATACGTTTTCGTCTTGCGCGTTCCAATAACAGAAACGATAAAGATAAGTAATGGACAAATTAATAAGACGAAAATCAATTCATTCATAGGTATGTCCCCTTTTCTAATTGCAGTAATCTGTTTCTCGTAAACGTTTTGAAATAATTACTCTCCTAATATAATTTCGCTAAGTAATAACGAATCCCTCTTGAAAACTGATAATTCATGATGAATTTTACAAGCAAAAAACGTAAGCAAGAGAACACTTGCTTACGTTATAGAATAAACATCGCAACGATCGTGGTGACAATTAAACCGATAACAACCGGTAAAAAGTTTCGGCGTGCAAGTTCAAATGGATCGACTTTACAAATCGCAGCAGCAGGAATAAGTGCCCAAGGAATTAACGTCCCGCCCCCGGTCCATATAGCTGCAATTTGCCCGAGTGCTGTTAATGTAGCTGTTCCATGGCCAAGTGCTGTTCCAAAAAGATTGGCAATGGAACCAGCAAGTGATATACCTGAAAAACCTGATCCATCTAAGCCGGTAATGACACCAACGATGGTTAATGTCCCTGCCGATACATATTGATTTAAAGGAACAGTTTGAGATAAAGCGATGCCTAAGTCGTTAATGATTCCGTGTGAACCTTTCGGTAAATAGTCCCCGATAATTTTCACAAAGCCACTATCTCCTAAATAAAAGAGTGCAGCGATAGGAATAACTGGTCCGAAAATTTTAAAGCCAAATTGGAGCCCTTCTATGAAATAATCGGTCGTTTTATTCAGTCCATTACCTTTGTAGGCGATGAGAGAAATGATGATAATCATAATAACAGTTGTTCCGCCGATAAGTGCAGTTGCGTCGCTTCCTTGTAGTTGAAATTGAATCATGCAAAGGATATCAATGATATATACGATAGGGATACAAATAGCGAGCCATTTCTTTGTGCGAGGAGATAATGAAGTGAGCGTTTTAGAAGACTCAGTTGATAGAATAGATTCTTGTATAGCTAAGCCTGTATGAAACTCTTTTCGTAAGAAGAAAAAAGCGACGGAAGTTGTCACAACGCCCATAACGATAACGAGTGGAACACTTGCAGATACGACGCTGGAAACAGGGAGACCAGCAGCGTCTGCGGTTAATTTTGGTGCGCCTTGTATAACGAAGTCGCCGGATAAAGCAATCCCATGACCGAATAAGTTCATAGCAATTGCTACTCCAATTGGGGGGAGACCTACGCGTACAGCAACCGGTAATAAAATAGCTCCCATTAATGCAACAGCGGGAGAAGGCCAAAAGAAGAAAGAAATTGTCAATCATCAAAAGGCCAATAATCCAGTAGGCGAGGGTAGGGGTACGGATCATCTTTGTAAATGGTGAAATCATTGTATCATTTATACCGGTATGAACGAGTAAATTGCTCATGGATACAATAATAGAAATGATTAATATAGTTGGTAATAGCTCAGTAATGGCGTAAATAAAACTTTGAAAAATGCCGCTAACGGCAAGAGGGATAGAACTTGTAGCAGTTAATGCTAATAAAAAGATAAAAACGATACAAATAATTGTAGTATCTTTCCGGAGAATAAAAAAGGTAATAATAGTGAGTAAACAAATAACATAGAGAGCGTGTAATAGCGTTAATTCAACTCCCATAACATTCACATCCTTAGGCAATCGTGTAGTTTATTGTATGAAAGTAGGGAAAGTATGTGAGTATAAGAAACAGAAAAAAAGGTAAAATTTCATGTACTGCAATGGTAAGGATAGAAAATGGATGTTACAATACAATTAATCCTAAAAATGGAATTCGAGGAGGGCTTATGCACAAAAAAATTGGATTTTGGGGGTTTATCATATCTTGTAGTCTATTAATCATTTTAAAGCTATTTACAAACAATGAATGGATAAGTATTATACTTGTTTTCGGGTTTGTATTTATACTTTTATATAACTGGGATGGTATGAAACAATATAGTAAGAAAAGTATTGGAATTATGATAGGTATCATTGTTGTTTGCTCATTGTTCGCAGGGGTTATTTTAATAGAGGGTCAGAAACAAATGGAGAAAATGTCTATTTTTCAAGAATGGATGTCTTCTGCAAACGGTCTTTATCTTGTAATTATAGTTGTTATTTTTCTAAGAATTGTTATAAGTATAGCAAGTTACATATTAAAGGAGAAGTAGAATGGGGGAGTACGAATGAGAGAAAAAATAGGATATTATGGTGTGCTAGTTTGTTTACTATTATCAGTTATTTCAGGACAATTTCTTAACAGTGAATGGGTACCAGTTATATTATGTATAGGAGTATTGATTTTTGCTCCTATGTATCGCTGGAATGAATGGAAAGCATATAGTCGAAAAAAGAAAATGGTTTTCAGCATCGAATTTGTCATTATAATCAGTACAATTCCGTTTTTGTTATGGAAAGGAAATGAGATAATAGATGGAATTGTAATGTTTCAAGGGTGGTTGTTTATTGCGAAAATGCTATATTTAATATGCATTTTAATGTTGGTAGTGGTAGTCATTAAAATAGTAAACGAAAAGCTATATAAGTTGAATTTAAGCTTTACAATTGAACGCACAATCGATTAATCACTTTTTCAGGTGTGCGATTTAACTCCTGGATAAAAGCCTGTACATTTTTTTGAATCTCGTAGACCGATGAATAAAAAACGTTATGGATGACGTCAGATTTGAGCCATTTCCATAATCCTTCAATTAGATTTAAATCCGGGCTGTAGGGAGGTAAAAATACCAATTCTAAGCGATGCAGATGTCTACTTAAAAACGGTTGGATGAGCTTCGCATGATGAATACGCGCATTATCAAGAATTATGGCTATCTTCCCGTTGGGATAGCGTTCAAGTACCTTTTGAAGAAAACGAAGAAAGGTATCCGCATCA
>NZ_QJTG01000013.1:0-145581 GCF_003217275.1 Bacillus sp. 196mf | reverse complement strand
AGACATTCCATTTGATAACAATCAAGCAGAACGGGATATTCGAATGACGAAAGTTAAACAGAAAGTGTCTGGGACTTTCCGAAGTGAGAAAGGTGCAGAATCTTTTTGTCAAATACGAAGCTTTATGAGTACCATGAAAAAACAAAAACAATCTGTCTTACAAGCGATAGGCCAGGTTATAGAAACCGGAACGGTTCCTTGGAAAATCACGACTTCATAAGAGAATTTCTCGATTTGATCTAGATTCATTCTCTGATTGGAGTCTTTTCTTTATCATGTTTTCAAATCGGAAACATGTATTTGGCATGCCTTGTTTCCTAACTAAGCTGAGTAGTTACGATAATTTAATTCCTTTTTCAACCATTCCCTCATATAAACACGGACTATCCAATATAACACTATGCCCTTGTTCTAAATAAGAATCAATCAATACCCATTCGGCATCATACGCAAGCCCACCAACAATCGTTGATTCAATTCCTTTTACTTTTAATGATTTTAACAACGCGGATTTCAAAACATCATGATCTATAATTACAGCACCTGTTAATTTCGCTATATACTTAGAAACTGTCGATTTTCCTGACCCAGGAAAACCTGACATTTGCAGAAAAAACAAATTAAAACTCCTCTCTAAATTACATCTGTTCTTCTTTATAATTAATCACAAATTCAACAATCATTACATCCATTCCTTCTATATTAAAATACAAAAGAACCCCCTACTTATAAAATAGCGAGTTCTTCTTTATAATTTATGCCGCTTTTACCTTTTTCGTTGCTTTACTTTTTCTTTTCGTTCCTGTAAAGCGCTTGTGTAATATAGATGCTATCAAGCGTGAAATAACATTGAATAGTAATACCATAATAATTAATACAGCTGCAGATTTTGTCGCAATCAACTTCGCATCTGGAATAACTCCTTCAGAATTTAATTTCCAAATGTGAACCGCTAATGTTTCAGCTGGTCTAAACGGATTTAAAGGATGCGCAGGACTTGAGAAATCCGCTGCTGAATTTAAAATCGGGGATGTTAAACCCGCTGTGTAAATTAATGCTGCCGCTTCCCCAAATATACGACCCGCCGCTAAAATAATCCCTGTAATAATTTGTGGTAATGACGATGGGATAATAATACGAGCGATTGTTTGCCACTTCGTTGCACCTAATCCAAGACTTGCCTCTTTTACATTATGAGGAACTTCTGAAATCGCATTTTCACAAACACGCGTTAAACCTGGTAAATTTAAAATAGTTAAAGCAAGAGCACCACCCATTACTGTGTATCCCCAACCTGTCATTGTAACGAACACTAACAAACCAAATAAACCAACAACAATAGAAGGTAAAGACGCCATCGTCTCTATACATAGACGAACAAAATTTAAAAAACGTCCTTGTTTTGCGTACTCTGCTAAATATATTCCAGCACCTAATCCAAGAGGAATAGATATAATAAGCGTTATAACAAGCATGTAGAAGGAATTGAATAACTGCGGACCAATCCCACCACCAGCTCTTGTATTGCTTGGTTCTCCAAACAAGAAATTAGGATCCCAAAATCCCCATCCCTTTTGTAAAATCTCAAATACTAAGAACACTAGCAAAGCTACAACTAAAGCCGCAACCGCATAAAAGATACCCGTCCAAACTTTATTTACCGTTCTTGCATTCATTATTATCGCTCACCTCTTTGCCCAATCGCTCGAATTACTAAAATAAACAGGAATGAAATAACAAGTAAAATCATCGCTAAAGTCCATAGCGCATTGTTCCAAGCAGTTCCGTTCAATGTATTCGTCATGTCCATTGTTAAAATACCAGTTAACGTCGCTGTCGGACTATATATTCCTTCTGGTAATTTAATCGTATTCCCGATTACCATCTGAACCGCTAACGCTTCACCGAAAGCACGCGCTAAGCCTAAAACAACACCTGTTAAAATCCCTTTTTTCGCAGCAGGAACAATCACTCGGCTAATCGCTTGCCATTTTGTTGATCCTAGACCATAAGAAGCTTCTAAATAATCAAATGGAACAGAACGTATTGCATCAGAAGCGATACTAGCAATAGTAGGTAAAATCATAATACTTAATACAACAATACCCGCAATTAAACTAAAGCCTACTCCCCCAAACGAATCACGTAATAGTGGTACTAAAATCGTAACCCCTAATAATCCGTATACAACCGAAGGAATACCAACTAACAATTCTAGAACAGGCTTCAATACTTTATTTCCAAACTTTGGCGAAATTAAATTCATGAATATAGCAAGAGCTATAGCAATTGGTGCACTAATAATAACCGCACCTAACGAAACCACCGTTGAACCTACAATGAAAATTAAAGCCCCGAAGGATCCTTGATCAGCATTTGGATTCCATTTTGTCGATGTTAACATCTCAGTAAATGAGATACCACTTTGTGTAAAAGATTGAATACCTTTACCACAAATAAACGCAATAATAGCTAATGTAATTAAAACAATAAAAATACCACAAAACGTAACAAGTGATCTTCCTATATATTCACTTTTCACGTAATTAATTTGTTTTTTCCCCTTCATCACAGGACAGACCCCACTTCACAGATTGAAATGAACAGGACTGGCCTTGCAGCCAGCCCCATAAAACTTTATTACTTATTTAATTTAGACATTGGAATGTAGCCCATATCTTCTACTTGCTTTTCAAAGTCTTTACCTTTTACATAATCGATGTAAGCTTTTGTTGCTTCTTTCGCTTCACCTTTTGTTACCATATACTCGTAAGACCAGAATGGATATTTACCAGACGCAATGTTTTCAACTTTCGGTTCAGCACCATCAATTTTCACTGTTTGTAGTGCACCTTTTTTATCTCCAACCATGTAAGACATCGCTAAATAGCTTACTGAACCTGGAGTAGAATTGATAGCTTGCTCTACTGCACCGTTAGAATCTTGTGTTGTACCAGTTCCATCATTAATTTTCGCGTCTTTCATAATCGTTTTTTCAAATGTAGCACGTGTACCAGATGAAGCCGGACGATTAATTACGTTGATTTTTTCATCTTTTCCGCCTACTTCTTTCCAGTTTGTTACTTTTCCAGTGAAGATATCTTGTACTTGTTGCACTGTTAAGTTATCAACTTTTACATCTTTATTTACGACAAGAGCGAATGCAATCCCCGCTACCTTGTTATCTACTAATTCTTTCGCCTTTTCAGCATCTTTTATTTTATCTCCAGACGGAACATCTGAATTACCAATTTGTACTGCACCAGATGCTACTTGGTTAATCCCAGTTCCACTACCGCCACCTTGAACTTGAATAGAAACTTTTGAATTTTTCTCCATGAATTTCTTTCCAGCTTCCTCCGCAAGAGGTAGAAGAGCTGTAGAACCAGCTGCTGCAATCGTACCTGATAATTCTTGTTTTGTATTATCGCTTCCTTTAGCAGTTTCTTTACTAGTTGTATCTTCTGCTTTCCCACACCCAACTAATGCTCCTGCTACCACTAAAGCTGCTAAAGAAAATTTAATACCTTTTTTCATAACCATGTCTTGTACCCCCATTTGGATTATCACTTTTCGAATTCATTTTCTTTCGAACACAAATTCATTGTAGGACAACAATATTATGTGAGTGTTAAGCAATTTTTAATTTTAAGTAAATGACGATAATCATCCTCAAAAGCTAGGAATCCCAACATTTGTAGTTAAAGAAGCAAACAAAAACCACACTAACTATGCTGTAATGTAAATTTATTCTTAACAATGTAAATTCAATGTAAATGTTTTTCTCTCTTTTTCCCTTTTAGTTAAAGTTACATTTACAATTCCGCTGTATTTTGTAACTTTTTCACGCCTAATTTATGCACATTAAAAAGAATTTCAGTAATATTTTTTAGTACAACTAAATAAATTGGAACAATTCTAAAATTAAATGAATATTTTTAAAGTACTAATTGACAGCATCATCCAATGTAGTCTACTATATTACTAACAAAAAGTTTACCTAAGGAAACTTTTTAAACTAACACTAAAAATATAGAGAAGAGGTAACTTTTATGGTATCGGCTAATACTAAACCCCTTTCCGAGTTTAAAACAGGGGAGTTTGTACAAATTGAGAAGATACAATTAGAAGGAACTATGAAACGACGTTTATTAGATTTGGGATTTATCCCAGGGGCAACGATTAAAGTATTGCAACGCAGTCCACTTGGAGATCCGGTCGCTTATCAAGTGAGCAACACAACTATTGCACTGCGCAAAGAAGAAAGCTCCCTTATTTTCGGGGTATTAATAGGAGATGATTTCAGATGAGCAAACATCGTATTGCTTTAGCTGGTAACCCGAATACCGGGAAAAGTACATTATTTAATACTTTAACAGGTTTAAAACAACATACTGGAAACTGGACGGGAAAAACTGTTTTAAAAGCTGAAGGAGAATATGAACATAACGGAAGTAATTATACATTAATAGATTTACCTGGAACTTACTCACTATACTCAAATTCCGCAGACGAAGAAGTAGCGAGGGATTATATTATATTTGAAAAACCAGAAGTAACTGTAGTTGTCATAGACGCAACTGCTATGGAAAGAAATTTAAATTTAGCACTCCAGGTGATGGAGATGACAAATAATGTAGTCATTTGCATTAACTTAATTGATGAAGCCGAGAAAAAAGGGATTGTTATCGATGAAAAGAAATTAGCAAAATCACTTGGTGTACCTGTCGTTAAAATTTCAGCACGTAACCGAGTAGGCATTGGTCATTTGCTAAATGTTATTGCAAAAGTAGCAAATAAAAAACTAATTCCAACACCAATTAAAATTACTTACAGCGAAAAAATCGAAAATATGATTCAGGAATTAGAACCACAAATTTATAAAGTGTTCGGTGATACGTATCCAGCACGTTGGATTGCGTTACGTATATTAGATGGAGATAAAAATTTCTTAACTACACTTCAAAAACACCATAATGAACCACTTGTAAGGGAGGTCGTAATTAATGGAATCTCACTCAGCCAGTAAAGCTCTTCCATTAGACTATATTATTCAACATGCACAAACACTTTCAAAAGAAGATATACGAGATGATATAGTCGGAGATATTTACCGAACATCTGCAAGCATATGTAAAGAATCTGTCCAATATACAAATACTGATAAATTATATCGTTCCGAAAAACTAGATAAAATTTTCACATCTCCAATCTGGGGATTTCCAATTATGCTCGGTATTTTATCTATTATTTTTTATCTTACAATTGCAGGCGCTAACGTACCATCTGATATGATTGCCGAATTCTTCGGATGGGCCGAAGGATATTTAACATCTTGGTTCCAAGCAGCGCATGCACCTGAATGGTTACATGGCATTTTAATACTTGGTTTGTTCCGTGGTATCGGTGCTGTTATTAGCGTTATGTTACCACCTATGGCAATCTTTTTCCCTATGTTCGCGCTATTAGAAAACTACGGATACTTACCACGTGTCGCGTTTAATATGGACCGCTTATTCAAACGATCCGGCGCACACGGGAAACAATCTTTAACAATGGCAATGGGATTTGGTTGTAATGCAGCAGCCATTATGTCAACACGTATCATTGAATCACCACGTGAACGTATGCTAGCAATTTTAACGAACAACTTCGTTCCTTGTAACGGTCGCTGGCCTATGTTAATTTTAATGGCTTCACTATTTATGGCTGCTGGTTATACAGGCAGTATGCAAACATTGGTTACTGCTGGCGTTGTAGTTGGAATGGTTGTAATTGGTGTTATTATGACATTAACTGTTTCTTGGGTACTATCAAAAACAGCCTTAAAAGGGGTTCCAACTCACTACACACTGGAGTTACCTCCGTACCGCAAGCCAAAAGTTTGGAATACAATTGTTCGCGCAACACTCGATAAATCAATCTACGTTTTAAAACGAGCTATAGTTGTTGCTGCCCCTGCAGCTGCATTAACTTGGTTACTTGCTAATATTTTTATTGGTGACACAAGCTTACTTATGTATTTTGTAAACTTTCTAGATCCATTTGCTAAAATGTTAGGACTTGACGGCTTTATTCTAGCTGCATTCATTCTTGGACTACCCGCTAATGAAATTGTAATCCCAATTTTATTAATGTCTTACTTATCAACTGGGGCTTTAACTGAAATAGATGATTTTAATCAAATTAAAAATCTATTCCTAGAAAATGGTTGGACTTGGTTAACAGCGTTAAACACAATGTTGTTCTCACTTCTTCATTTCCCGTGCGGAACAACACTTGTTAATATATACAAAGAAACAAAAAGTGCAAAATGGACATTCTTATCGTTTGCAATCCCTACCGTTATCGCCATTGTTGTTACATTCCTCTCTACACAATTGGTACATTGGTTAGGGCTTGTATAAAGCAAAGCATACATAGAAGGCATCCCCCTTCACATATGCTTTGCACGAAAGAAACCTGAAAATTATTCAGGTTTCTTTTTTTGTACATCAGTATTCCACGGCTGTGCTCCATACGTTGTGAGTTTTTTATGAATGAAATAAATAGCCCCCGGCAGCACCGCCATTAATATCGTGCAACTAATTCCTAATCCAGTAAACAACTTTCATCACCTTATTTCACTCTTTTCGGTAAAGCTGAACCTGAATGTTCAATTGTTGGATGAACGTGAACAGTAATTTCAGCATTACTAAAGTAATTTTCGCCTTGATCCCAATTCTTACTTACCTTTTTCCACTCTTTATAATTATGTCGCTTATACACTTCCCCTAACTCTAGTACATCTACCTTATATTTTTTTTGAACAAGTTTAATTGATTTTTGAATACGCTTCTCCATTTCTTCCGATATATCCTTCTCTAAACGCTTTTCATTCAAAACCTTTTTATGATCACTGAAATGCAACTCAGCCAATGTGCCTTCCAGAGATAAATGAATATCAAACTTTGGTTTTGTAGCATTCGTTGTGGATACTTTAATTTTTCGACGTAACTTATGAATTTCATATGTAATAAGTTGATTCTTTTTACGGATGGTAAAAAAACCTCCAATTTTTTTGCCTATTATATAATTCATCCCTACTGTTTCTTCCCCACTCAAATTGCCTACACATTTATTATCCTTTCCACGAAACAATGCTGCACCGTTCATTTGTACTCCTTGTTTTGTTAGTTCCAGAATAGGTAATACAAAACTTCGGTTAGAGATCATCTTTTCCTGCACCTCACCAATTCTTGCAGCCTCAATCATTTGGGCATTTTTCGGAGGGTGTTCAGCTAACATATCAATATACTGCGCCGGTAAATTTTCAGGCTTGGCACTTTGTTTTAAAATAGCTTCGGCATTTTTATTAGAAACGAACAAACGAATATTTCTTCTCATCTCATGATCGCGAATATATACATCTAACGTATTTTGTAAAATGTATGGATGTGAAAGTAATTCTTCAGAGAAAATAATCACCTGTATATGAGGGAAAAATAATGTACGACTAATTTTTTTGGCGATTATTCTTATTTGTTCAAATACACTATCTGCTTTTGCACTAACATTAATATAATTTTCGCTATCCCCACCCCCTTGTCCACCCTGTTGAGACAATTTACTGGGGAGTACCATCTGATAGGTCCCTTTCATAATTGGATTCGCTTTCTTCTCCTTCACAATATCGTAAGCCGCTCCTACTACAAATCCTCTTTCTTCTATCTCTTCTAACTCAGAACACCCACTCATAAATCCAGTTAAAGCCATAACCATTATAATTTTAAGAAGGTGTTTCATTTCCACCATTCCTTCTTTTTATTTTATATACAATTAAAACGAGCAAAGGAGCTAACACAACAAACCCCATATCTATCCAAGCTAAATAAGTCCCATAACTTGATAAAGTATTTAAACTACTAGGTATCATATTCACCATAAAAATAATAGGGGCACTTATGAAAATAAAAATTTGTTTCTTCACTTTCGGAAACATAGCACAAAACAATAAAGATGCGACGTCATAATACATTGCTGTAGTGTTATAAATAGTAATAATCCAAGTCGTAAAAAAAATCGCATCAAACCTTTCTAAAAATCCTCCACCAATTTCAATTTCTTTCCCTAATTCAATTGTTGGATATGTCAATCCACGTGTTGTCATATACGTAAAAACGCTAATACAAGTTACATAAATTAAAATGTATGACAGCACGTTTACCATCACCGCTTTCGCGACTGCCATTGGCGCTTTTTTCGCTGTCTTATCATTCAGCAACACCGCATAAAATAAAGCTACTTCAAATCCAATAAACGTAAAAATAGAATTTTTAACTCCAACAGCATATTGACTTACTTTCGTTTGAAAAGCTGGTAGTAAATTATTTATTTCCATTAAATTTATATTCAATAAAGAAAGAAGTACTATCGCAATTAAAACAATAGGCAAGAATAAAACATTTAACCTTAATAAGGCTGCTCTTGATCCTGCTATTCCATAAATAACAACTAATAAGAAGAAAAAAGACAGTAGTTGTATTGGTGTATCACTAAATAAATACGTTTGAGAAATAACTGAAATCATTCGCGATTCATACGCTGTCAAAGCAGCAAACGTTAATACTAAAATACTACTAATTGTGTATGCAACAGGCTTCGTCAAATGCGCACTCGTATATTGAACAAAATTTTGTTTCGGAAATAAGATAGCCACTCTCGTCACAAACCAGCCTAAAACTGCGCAAATCAGTCCACCCAAAAGCAAGATAATCCAACCGTCCGAAAATAAAGTTTGGTTAGCGATATCTCTTGGCATAGACAATGCCCCTATACCAATAATGGTCGATGATACCGCAAACCCAATTTCCCGAGATCCAATCTCTTCATCGCCATACTCAAATGGTTTCAATTATTTTCGCTCCTTTGGACGTATTGTAGAATCTTTTGTTTGTAAGTACTCCGGTCTATCTTTCAACATCGCTTTTGGTATGCGAATAAATTCTTCTTTCCAATCTTTATAAAATGCAGGAGCAATTGGAGTTGTATACGGTATACCAACACTTGTTAAATTTGTAATATGAACAGCAAGTGCAATCAGAGCTAGAATGATCCCATACAACCCAAAAGCAGTTGCAGCTAATACAAAGACGAAAAGTAAAATCCGGAACGTAATCGTAATACTATATACAGGAAGCGAGAACGTAGCAATCGCAGTAACTGCAATAATAATAACTAAAAACGGATTTACAATCCCTGCATTTACCGCAGCTTCTCCAATTACAAGACCTCCTACAATCCCTATCGTTTGTCCCATCGGTTTCGGCAATCGGATTCCAGCTTCTCGTATTAATTCCATAGTCAAGGCCATCATTAACGTTTCAATATATGCTGGGAACGGAACACCTTCCCTCGCACCTGCAATTGAATAAGCCAGTTTAGAAGGAATAAGTCCTTGATGATAAGATACAAGTGCTACATACATAGCTGGTAACAAAACCGCGATTATACCTGAACCCATACGTAAAAATCTTAGTAACGTTCCAATCACCCAGCGCTCGTAATGATCTTCTACAGATTGAAAAATATCAACAAACACAAGCGGTGCAATAAGAGCAAACGGAGATCCGTCTACTAAAATGGCCGCTTTTCCCTTCGCTAATGACGCTATAATATTATCTGGCCTCTCTGTATTCAAAAACTGTGGAAATGGAGATAAATTATTATCCTGAATTAATTGTTCAATCGTACCTGTTTCCAAAATAATATCTGTCACTATTGATTGAAGACGGCGATCTAACTCTTTTACAATGTGAGGATTAATAATATCTTCTATATATACTAGGGTTACTTCTTTCTGCGATCGCTTCCCCATAATATAAGATTGGAACCTCAACTTTGGATCGCGTAAACTGCGTCGGATTAACATTTTATTCACATTAATATCTTCATTTAATCCAACTCTCGGTCCGCGTATTAAATCTTCTGTCACTGGTGGCTCTAAACTTCTCTTCTCCCAAGCCCTACTATTAATAACGATAGCAGTTTGAATATTATCAATTAATATAACTGTATCTCCCGCTAAAATCGCATTTATAATATCCGGAAACGTTGTCTTCTTACCCACTTCCGCAATAGAAATAAAACGATCCAATAACGTCTGAACGACAGCCGCTTCATTTTGCACTTCTTCATATTGAAGAGTACGAACTACATATTTATAAACATTATCCTTGTCTGTTAACCCACATAAAAACACAACCGCACAACGTGTAAAACTCCCAGCAAGAACAACTTCTCTAATTGTTAAATCATTAGGTGAACCTAACTCATCCCTAATTTCTTTCATAACTTCAAATAAGTTACCTTCAAGCTCTAACAATTTCCCCACCTAACTTCCTTTTCAACAAGTTTTTAGTTAGATTCCGCTAATAGAAGAAAATATATACAAAAAAGAGCTATCTCTTTGCAAAGATAGCTCCAATAAACGAATTACTTTTCTACTATTGTAGTGTTTTTCTTTATAAATACACCTTTTGTAAATCCACTAACTACAAACATCACAATCATATTAATTAACAATGCGACTATGCCCACATTCAAATCTTTTATATACTGCGGAAAACTCGGAAACATCGTAGCTATAGTTGAGCCAGATAAGGTAATATATGCGACCACTAACAGCCCAACTCCCATTCCTGCAATCGCTCCTTGCTTCGTAACAATTTGGCGCGGAAACAAGCTACATACAAGTGCAGGGAAAAGTTGCGTAACGATACTGTACCCCATTAAGAGAAGTGCTCCTATTGTTTCCCCTCCTTTAAATGTAAATAAAACTGCCACGAGCGTTACTACAGGCACAAATAATTTTGCCATCTTAGCAACTTGTCTATCTGAAGCAGACGGAACGATCGTTCGATAAATATTTTTTGCTAACAGTGTAGAAGCCGCCATAACAAGCATAGAGCCTGGAACCAATGCCGTTAATACTCCCGCACTACCAATAATCCCAATAAACCAAGGATCAAAAGTTTGTAAAGCAAGACGGACTAACGAAAGATCTACATCCGCTCCCTTTAACCCAGGAACTTGCAATATAGCAGCAAACCCTGCGAAAAATACGAAAAGTAACACTAAAGAATACAATGGCATAATTGTTGCATTTTTACGAAATACTTTTTCATTTTTTGCAGAAAAAGCAGAAGCAAATGTATGAGGCCACATATAGAAACCGAGGGCCGTTAATATAATAGTAGAAACAAACCAAGAAATACTCATTCCTTCTTCAGGTAAAGATAAAAATCCTGGTTTCGCTGCTTCTACAGCTTCAAACATCGGCTGAAATCCTCCATAATAATGATACGGTAAATATATACCTAAAAACATAACGATAAACAGTATCATAATATCCTTCAAAGCAGCCGTCCAAGCTGAACCGTGTATACCTGAAACCATTACATATATAGTTATAACAATAGCACCAATCCAAACCGCAACAACAGGTGATACCCTTCCGTAAGACGCTTCTGAAACGATAATTCCCAGTCCCTTTAACTGTAAAACAAGATATGGGATGATGGAAATAACACCAACAATTGAAACAATAAGTCCAAGCGCCTTACTTCTGTATTTCTTCGCAAAAAAATCCGACTGCGAAACAAGGTTATGCTCTTTTGCATACTTCCAAATCGGTGGCGATAAAAAATACGATAAAAGATAAGCTAGAGCACCATAACCTAAAATATAAAAGGTAGGTGCGCCTTTACTATATGCCCAGCCGCTTCCTCCTAAAAATGTAAACGTCGTATAAATTTCACCTGCCATAAGGAGAAAAACAAAAATAGTGCCAAACCCTCTTCCTCCAACTGACCATTGCTCTAAATTCATATCTTTTCCATGTTGTGCCCGAATCCCTAAAAATAGTGCGAGAAACAAAAATAAAATAATGATAAGTAATGCAGTCATTTTACATCCTCCTTATTAGCAGGATCAAACACGTACACAAGCCCCATACAAAGAGATGTAATAAACACTGATAATAATACCCAAAATAATAAAAAGGGCATCCCTAATACGTAAGGAGTAACTGAATTCGCAAATATTGGCCCAACTACTAAACAAAGAACTGGAATAAGCGCTAGGATGTGTATTTTCTTCATCTCATTCTCCTTTACTTATAAAGTTCATAATGGCTGATACAAAGACTTCCACTCCAATCAGTAATGCATCTTCGTCAATCGTAAAACGAGGGTGATGGTGAGGATATATAATACCTTTCTCTTTATTTCCTGCTCCGATAAAAAAGAATGTCCCCGGTGCCTTTTGTAAAAACGCTGAAAAATCTTCTCCAGCCATCGTTGGCTGTAAACGAACAACTCTATCCCTTCCATAAAGTTGTAATGCCGTTTGTTCAATAAGCTCTGTAGCTTCATAGTCATTTACAACTGGTCGATATCCATATTCATATGAAAATGTATATTTCGCTCCGTAAGATTCCGTAATATACTTCACAATCCGCTCAATCTTCTTCTCTGTTTCACCTCGTAATTCATGTCTTAAACTTCTCACTGTCCCTTCAATCTCGGCTTGCTCTGGTATTACATTATGAGTTGTCCCCGCATGAAATTGCGTAACAGATATTACGAGCGAATCTAATGGATTCGTGAGGCGAGATACAATTTGCTGAAGTTGCGAAACGACTTGTGTTCCGATTACGATACTATCCACCGTTTCATGAGGGATTCCAGCATGTCCACCTTTTCCCTCTATCTTAATTTTAAAAACATCCGGTGCAGCCATTGCAGGACCATAAATAACACCTATTTTCCCAACCTCTAACGACGCCCAAAGGTGAGCACCAATAATATAATCCACACCTTCCATTACACCTGCAGCAACCATCTCCTCTGCACCACCAGGAAAATTTTCTTCAGCATGTTGGAATAGAAAACGAATCTCCCCTTTAATCTTCTCTCTTTCTTCTACTAACTTATGTACAACCCCAAGTAATATCGCTATATGTCCATCATGACCACATGCATGCATTACACCTTTATATGTAGAAATAAAATCAAACTCATTTTCTTCATGAATAGGAAGAGCATCCATATCGGCTCGAACCGCAACTGTTTTGCCCGGATGTTTACCTACTAACTTTGCCATCACACTATATTTAGTCGGCCGTGACACTTCTAAATATGGGAATTTCCGAAGTATATCGAACACAAACTGCGATGTTTTTTCTTCTTGAAAAGATAACTCTGGATACTTATGAAAATGCCTTCTCCACTCAACTAACTGATTTTTTGACAAAACAAATTCCTTTGCAACATCCATACTCCTTCACTCCTTCTTCACCAAGTTAAATGTTATTATAACGTGAATTGTTAACTTTTAAAAGAATCTTCTAAATTTTCTGTAATAATAACTCAAAAAGAAAAAGCCACCCAAAAGATGACTTTTTCATTATTATAAAATAGTAATTGCTTGTTTTCCCATTTGCTCCCAAGCTTTCTCAAATTCTGCTCGCGGAACAGCCAAACGCGGATTATTTTTAAGAGGATCATTTACATATACAAAGTTTTGATCATATCCAATTACTACTGCACTATGCTCATAATATGTAATTTTCACTTCACCTGAACTCGTATTCCATGTTTCAAAACTACTTTCAGCTAGCGGCTTAAACGTCGTATTAATAATGACCCATACCGGTGAACCAGAACTAATTACTTTATATATATCTTGCATGTCTCTACCTGTTAAATTAATTACTTTTTCAGGAACATATTTTTCTGCCAAATTAAAAATTGGTTGATTATATACACCATATCCAGGCTCTGCCTTTGTATAAATATTTCCAACAAACCCTTCGTAAGGATTTCCCCGTACGCCATTTTGTTCAAATGGAACACGATGAATTTCGCTAGCAAGTTGCATCTTATCTACTTGTACACCTTTATATTGCAACAACATAGCTAAACTTGTCACTTCACATCCTCGAGGTAATTCTGGTAATTGTTTAATAAACGGAACATCCTCAATCATAGCTGCTTCTTTCATTTCAGATAGAAACTCTAAGCGTAGAACTTGCGCCTTTTGCATAATTTTATCTTTTCCTATAAAAAATGCAGCAGCAAGTATAATCCCAAAAACAAAAAGATATTTTAACTTTTTCATTATAAACAAAACTCCATTAATTATTATTTTACAGACACAACTCTTATCATTGTACCCTTCTTCTTACTAGTTTGCTAGAAAGATCATGTGAATTATCGCTCATAGAATTAATTATAAAAATTCTAATTATTTTTAATAAAAAGAAAAATAAATATACATTTCCAGAATATTTTGCTAAAATCAAAATTGTTAACATGGTGAAGATATCACCATGTTAACAAACATTCTTAGAGTATTTAGTCATAGTTCGTTTTTTTACATACTCCATTCATTTCATAGTAAATAAACCGAGTGTGTGTTGCATCCCCCACTAATGATTAAAAACTCAGAATAAAACGAAGTTCACACATTCAAGAAAATACGGGGTGAGGGGCATATGAATCAACAAATTGAACAAACAGATTTAAAACGAACAATGAAAAGTAGACACCTATTTATGATTGCACTCGGCGGTGTTATCGGAACCGGGCTATTTATGGGATCTGGTCAAATTGTCCATAATGCCGGACCTGGTGGTGCTATTCTTGCATTTTTAGTCGGTGGATTTGTTATGTATTTAACGATGTTATGTCTTGGTGAATTATCCGTTGCTATGCCAGAAGCAGGTTCATTCCAAAGCTATGCAAGCAAATTCATTTCACCTGGTTTTGGATTTGTTGTCGGTTGGATGTATTGGCTAAATTGGGCTGTTACAGTTGGCGTAGAGTTAACAACTGTAAGTATTTTAATGAAACGCTGGTTTCCAGACGTTTCTTCATGGATTTGGTGCGTTACATTTGCAGCAGCGCTATTTCTCGTAAACGCTTTATCAGCAAAAGCATATGCAGAAGCAGAGTTTTGGTTCGCAAGTGTAAAAGTTGCAACAATTGTTATTTTCATCGTACTTGGTGGCGCTGTTATGTTCGGTCTACTAGACTTTAATGGAAAGCCAGCTCCGATGCTTCATAATTTCACTGAAAATGGCGGGCTATTTCCAAACGGTGCATTAGCTGTTCTTCTTACGATGATTACAGTAAATTACTCCTTCCAAGGAACAGAATTAATTGGAATCGCTTCAGGAGAAAGTGAAAATCCTGAAAAAACAATTCCAAAAGCAATCAAAAATACAATTTGGCGAACTCTCTTCTTCTTCGTCTTAGCGATATCAGTTGTTGTAGGTTTACTCCCGTGGCAAGAGGCTAATCTAGTCGAAAGTCCCTTTGTACTTGTATTTGATGTAGCCGGTGTCCCATATGCAGCAGACATTATGAACTTCGTTATTATTACAGCTGTATTATCCGTTGCTAACTCTGGTCTATACGCAAATTCTCGTATGCTGTGGGCGATGGCAAAACAAGGAATGGCAAGTCCAGCGTTTACTAAATTAACTAAAAGAGGTGTACCGCTAAACGCATTAATTTTCAGTCTGATTTTTGCAAGTCTTTCTTTATTAACAAGTGTATTTGCGGCAGATACTGTCTTTCTAGTTTTAACATCTATTGCAGCGATGGCTGCTGTTGTCGTGTGGATGTCAATCGCCGCTTCACAGTTTTTCTTCCGTAGAAATTTCGTGAAAAATGGTGGCGACATAAATGATTTAAAATATCGTACACCGCTCTATCCACTAGTTCCAATCGTAGCGTTCTCGCTCAATTTCATTACATTTGTTAGTTTGGCTTTCATTCCAGATCAAAGAATTGCTCTTTATTGTGGCATTCCATTTATGATTACTTGTTACATTTTATACCAAGTTAAATATAAAAAAATTGTCAAACTTGAACAGCCACGAACTGTCACACAAGAAATAAACTAAATATACAAAATATTCAGCTATCTTTCTTATGATAAGATAGCTTTTTTCTATTTCTTGGATATCCTGGTATAACTTTATTTATCTTAAAATTTTCACAATCACGTTTTTCTCTGGAAAATAGTTTACAATGTAATCAAGTTACAAATGATATTCACCTTAAAAAGTGTGCATTTGTGTCTATTTTTTAACAATATATCAAAAACTATTGCCTTCTATAAATTAATAGGTTTATATTGTTTTATTGGCATAGTTTCAATCCAAGGAGAAAGGAGATTTTCAATCGTGCAACTAAAGAAAGCGTTTTGGAAGTTGGCTTCGCTTCTTCCGTTATCATTACTTCTGTTCCTCGGTGGCTGTGATAAAAAACTCGCAGTATTAAATCCGCAAGGACCTGTTGCAAAAGCACAGTATGATTTAATTGTTTGGTCATTCTTGCTTATGTCATTAATTATCGCAATTGTATTCATTCTGTTTACAGTCATCTTGATTCGTTATCGTGAAAAACCAGAGAATATGGACTATGAGCCACCTGAACAACACGGTAACACATTACTAGAAATTATTTGGACGCTTGTTCCTGTTATTATCGTTATCGCATTATCGATTCCAACAGTAAAAGCAACTTATGCTTCGGAAGAGGTTCCGAAAGAGTCCAAACATATTAAACCAGTTGAAATTTATGTTACATCTGCAAACTGGAAATGGTTATTCAGTTACCCAGAGGAAAAAATTGAAACCGTTAACTATTTAAACATCCCAGCTGGTGTACCAATTCAATTCAAACTGACTTCTGTCGGCCCAATGAATGCTTTCTGGGTACCAGAACTTGGTGGTATGAAGTACACAATGGATGGCATGATTATGGATCTTTATTTACAAGCTGATAAGCCAGGTTCTTACCTAGGCCGTAGTGCGAACTTCTCTGGTGAAGGATTCACACACATGGAGTTCGAAGTTGAAGCGAAAACTAAAGAGAAATATGACAAGTGGGTTAAAGAAGTACAAGAAACTGCTCCTAAACTAACAGAAGCTAAGTACAACGAAATTGTTAAACCTGGTGTAGTTGGTCGTATGACATTCTCTAGTCACCACTTAAGTTATGTAGATCCAAAATCACTTGAATATTGTGATTACAACTACTACAAAAACAAAAAATAATAGCTATTATTCCAACAGATTGGAGTGAACACAGTGAAGCTTGATGAATTCTTTGTCACAGGTGACCCGATTATTTACGGTGCAGACGCTTCTATCGTTCTTGTGACATTAGCAATCATTTTCGTACTAACAAAGTATAAAAAATGGAAATGGCTTTGGGACGAATGGTTAACAACTGTTGACCATAAAAAAATCGGAGCCATGTATATTATTTCTGCGGTTATCATGTTATTCCGTGGTGGTATGGATGGTTTAATGATCCGTGCACAATTAACATTCCCAGAAACAACTTATTTAAACGCTGAACACTATAACGGAATCTTTACAACGCATGGTACAGTAATGATTCTTTTCATGGCAATGCCATTCGTTATGGGATTAATGAACCTTGTAGTACCATTACAAATTGGTGCTCGTGATGTTGCATATCCGTTCTTAAATGCTTTAAGTTTCTGGTTATTCTTTGTCGGAGCAATGTTATTCAACATCGCTTTCGTAATCGGTGGTTCTCCAGACGCTGGGTGGACTTCTTACTTCCCAATGGCAGGTACAGAGTTTACTTCAGGCGTAGGAAATAACTACTACGCAATTGCATTACAGATTTCAGGTCTCGGTACGCTAATGACCGGTATTAACTTCCTTGTTACTATCTTAAAAATGCGTACACCTGGTATGACTTTAATGAGAATGCCAATGTTTACTTGGTCAATCTTAATTACAACAATTATCATTATTTTCGCTTTCCCAGTATTAACAGTTGCTCTTGCATTAATGACATTTGACCGTCTATTCGATGCTCACTTCTTTACGATGGCGAGCGGCGGTATGCCGATGTTATGGGCCAACCTGTTCTGGGTATGGGGTCACCCTGAAGTATATATCGTTATTTTACCGGCATTCGGTATTTTCTCTGAAATCATTAGTACATTCTCACGTAAGCGTCTATTCGGTTACAGTGCGATGGTATACTCAATGGTTGCAATTTCTTTACTAAGTTTCGTCGTATGGCTTCACCACTTCTTCACGATGGGTGCAGGTCCAGCGGTTAACTCATTCTTCTCGATTTCGACAATGGCGATTTCGATTCCAACCGGTGTTAAGATCTTTAACTGGTTGTTTACACTGTATAAAGGACGTATCCGTTTTACAGTTCCAATGCTTTGGTCATTGGCATTTATTCCAAACTTCGTAGTCGGTGGGGTTACAGGGGTTATGCTTGGAATGGCAGCAGCTGATTATCAATACCATAACAGCTACTTCCTAATCGCTCACTTCCACTACGTATTAATCGCAGGTACAGTATTCGCTATGCTTGCTGGATTCACATTCTGGTATCCAAAAATGACTGGTCATATGTTAAATGAACGCCTAGGTAAATGGACATTCTGGATCTTTATGAGCGGATTCAACATCTGTTTCTTCCCAATGTACTTCTTAGGTTTAGACGGTATGACTCGTCGTATGTACACTTACTCTGAAAGTCTTGGATGGGGATGGCTAAACCAAATCGCATCTGTTGGTGCGGTAATGATGGGTATTGGCTTCCTACTTCTTTGCTACAACGTAATTTGGAGTGCACGTCACGGTGAACGTGACACAACTGGAGATCCATGGGATGGCCGTACACTTGAATGGGCAACTCAATCTCCTGTACAACATTACAACTTCGCGAAACTTCCTGAAATCAAAGAAGCTGATGCTTTCTGGTACATGAAAAAACGCGGAGAAACAGTTACACCAGCAGCAGAAGATATCAAACCAATTCACATGCCAAGTAACTCTGGTGTGCCTATTATTGCGTCTTTATTCTTCGGTCTTGCAGGTTTCGCATTAGTATTTAGCTGGTTCTGGCTTGCAGCAATCGGCGGCGTTGGTATTTTAGCTTGCTTAATCTATCGTTCATTCGATTATGATGATGGCTACTACGTAAGTGTTGATGAAATTAAAGAAACAGAACATATAGCATGAGAGGTGAAATGACATGGCGGCTTTAGATAAAAGCTTACCTTTGGAATATCAATCCGAACAAAGCAGATTGAATATCCTAGGATTCTGGATTTTTCTTGGGGCTGAAATTATGCTGTTCGCAACACTTTTCGCCTCTTATCTAGTCCTTGCTGGTCGTACGGCAGATGGCCCAACTCCAGCGCAACTGTTTGAACTTAAAACGCTTTTAATTCAAACATTACTACTTTTAACAAGTAGTTTCACATGTGGTATCGTAATTCACGAAATGCGTAAGCACAACCAAAAAGCAATGCTTGGATGGTTCATCCTTACATTACTTTTAGGTGCAGGTTTCCTATTCTTTGAAATCGAAGAGTTCATTATGTACATCGGTGAAGGCGCAACAATTCAAACAAGTGCTTTCCTATCTGCATTCTTCGTTCTTCTTGGAACGCATGGAGCCCACGTAACAGGCGGTATCATTTGGGCAATTTGTGTTATTATCCAAATTTTAAAACGAGGTTTAACACCAGTTACAGCTCGTAAAGTATTCATTATCAGCTTATACTGGCATTTCCTTGATCTTGTTTGGGTCTTTATTTACACACTAGTTTACTTGAACGGGATGGTGGCGTAGATGGCTCAAAACAACAATCAAGCAAACGGGCATGCGCATAGCGGATTCCCTTGGTCACACGTTTTCGGATTTATTTTATCGCTTGCATTAACGTTTCTAGCGTTATACGTGGCACTTTACACAACATTGCCACTCTCAACAGTCTTAACAACTATTATCATAATGGCTGTTGCGCAAGCATTGTTACAATTAATTATGTTCATGCATTTAAAAGAAGGAGAAGGAAGAGTTCAAATTCTTACAATGATATACAGTTTCTTCGTTGCAACTGCAACAGTTGGTTTAACTGTATGGATCTTCTTCTCAATGTAATGTACATGAAAAAGACTGCTGAGGAATCTCAGCAGTCTTTTTTTATTCTCCTCCCCCATTACATCCACATTACGGAATTAACAGCAGAATCATGAAGAATATACTTATTATGACAAATGTTAAGAAAAGTCTTTCTTTATGAAATCGAATCCATATGCGTTGCTTTTCTACCTATTATATGGCTAAATAGGTACTATATTTATTTGAAGGGAGAGAACGCAATGGAACATCATACTTCTGTTCTATCACTTATGGTTGTCGTTGCAATCGCGTTTTTCGTTCCCCTTTTGTTACAACGCTTTAAATTAAAAGCACTTCCTGTTGTCGTTGCAGAAATTATTGCAGGAATCTTTGTAGGTAAAAGTGGGTTTAATATTATTGAGCCAGATATGTGGCTTCAAGTTTTATCAACATTAGGATTTATCTTCCTCATGTTCTTAAGCGGTTTAGAAATTGATTTTTCTATCTTTAAACAAAAAGGGAAAAAAAATACGACAAACGAACCAAATACATTTCAAGCAGCAAGCATTATCTTCTTATTTATTTTCATCTTATCTTATGCCCTATCATTACTATTCGTATGGCTAGGATTTGTAGATAATGCAATGTTCATGACTTTAATTATTTCAACTATTTCTTTAGGTGTTGTTGTACCAACACTAAAAGAGAACAACCTAGGAAAAACTGCAATCGGACAAATCATTTTATTAGTTGCTGTTATTGCAGACTTAGTTACAATGATTTTACTCGCTGTTTTCGTCGGATTAAATTCCGAAAGCGGCCAAAGTATGTGGCTCTTACTTCTTCTATTCGGTGCCGGTATTGTCATTTACTTTATTGCAAAACGCTTTAAAAACATTCCATACTTAGATAGTTTAAAAGCTGGTAGTGTACAAATTGATACACGGGCTGTTTTTGCACTCATTTTAATCTTAGTTGGGTTATCGGAATCTGTTGGAGCAGAAAATATTTTAGGCGCCTTCTTAGCAGGTGTACTTGTATCGTTATTATCACCCAATGAAGATATGGTGGAAAAACTTGATTCCATCGGCTATGGTTTCTTCATCCCTATTTTCTTCGTAATGGTTGGTGTAAATCTAGAGGTATGGTCTATTTTTAAAGAGCCTTCTAGCATGCTAATGATCCCAATCTTAATTGTAGGACTCTTTATTTCAAAACTCTTACCATCACTCGTCTTACGAAAATGGTATCCACGTAATATCGTACTTGGAAGTGCAATCTTATTAACATCGACACTTTCTTTAGTTATCGCAGCTGCACAAATTGGTGAAAAACTAGGGATCATCAGTCCAAGTTTATCTGCCTCTCTTATTTTAAGCGCAGTTATTACTTGTATTTTTGCACCTATATTGTTTAAAAAAATGTTCCCAAAAGTAGAAACACCAAAACCAAAAGTAGCTATTATTGGCGCGAGCAGAATTACCCTTCCGTTATCACTAGATTTAAAACGAGAAGATTATGACGTAACACTATATATGATGCGTCAAAACAAAATAAATGATGAGGAAGCGAAATCGCATGACTTCCCTATCGTGAAATTAGATGACATCACAATCGCATCATTAACTGAACAAACAGCATTTGATGCAGATCGCGTCGTTGTTGCAACAAGCGATGATGAACAAAACTTATTATTAGCAGAACATGCAAAAGAGCTAGGTGTTGAACATGTTATTGCAAGTGTAGAAGATCCACTTCTACAAGAAAAAGCAACGCAAGAACATATCGCTGTATTCTCAACAATTAACTCTACACGTATTTTATTACGTGCACTTATTGATAAACCTAGTCTCGTTCGCTTAATTACAACAGCAAACGAAACAGTACGCGAAGTTGAACTACGCAGCAATAAATATAACGGCATTGCGCTTCGCCGCCTTCCGTTTTTAGGTGATGTACTTGTCATTCAAATCTACCGCGGTAATAAAGCATTAATACCACATGGTGATACAAGACTACAACACGGCGATACATTACTTGTAACAGGTTCAAAAGAGCATATCGATACACTAAAAAACATATTAGAGTAAAAAAATGCCCCTCACATAATTGAGGGGCATTTTTTTAATTTCATATGGTAAAATGTTACTATCACATATTATGAGGATGGATTACATTATGTCTATTGTAACTTTAGCTCTCTTATTATTAGCGGAAGTACTCGTCGCCATTATTCTCATCGGTGTTAGCATTGAAATTTGCAGCTATGGTTGGAAAAAATCAAATGGAGTTAAATACTCATTCCTTTTTCTTTCACTCCTTCTCGGAACCGCTAGTATACTCGGCCTTCTCGCTGCACCTGCATACTTCTTTATACAACTTATAGAAAAAGGTTTATAAGAAAGGATGATAACATGATTACTGTGCAGTATATTGATGCATCCGAGACACACTTATTACGCCAAGCGGTGTTGCGTCCCAATCAGTCCCTAGGAGACTGTAAATACTCTTCTGATTACGAAAAAGACACATTCCACTTAGGTGCCTTTATAAACGATGAGTTGATTAGCATCGCTTCCTTCTCAAAAGAAATATATCCTGATTTGCAAAAAAGTATCCATTATAGACTACGAGGAATGGCAACATTACCTAACTTTCGGAACAAAAGAGCTGGAAGCTCCTTAATTCAGAAGGCAGAACAAATTTTAAAAGAACGGAAAGCAAACATCCTATGGTGTAATGGCCGAATTACTGTAACTGACTATTACAAGCGATTAGGCTTTCAGGAGCATGGTGAAATTTTTGAAATTGAACCAATTGGCCTTCATAAAGTACTGTATAAAAAGATATAAGAAAAGCTTTCCTCAATACGGGAAAGCCTTTCTTATATTTCAATCTTCTCTTTTTGTTTTTTCATATATATGTATATAAACAAACTAGGAACTAAAAAACAAGCAAAAATAATAAGTGCTGTTATACTTATTTCTTTTATCGAGATATCTGGTGTTACAATGATACAAACAGCTAATATCCCCATAATAATACCTACTGGAATTAATAATAATTTCATGAAATATCTACGTGACACTCCGCCTGTGTGCTCATATACCTTTACAGAATGTTTTAAATTTAAGAAGTTAATAACTACGATACCGCCAATAAATATCATTAATAAATCCGAAACACTTTCATATCCTGCCTCTTGCAAGACATAGCGGTAAAAGATGATAGCTAGTATGACGATATTTTGTAAGATGAAAGCCAATCTAATATGTTTTAACCCTTCAATCATTAAACGTTCATCTTTCACGCTTTTCACCCTATCACTCCTTTTCCTCCCAAAACAAATCATTCAATGTTTTATCTACCGCATAACAAATTTTCAAACATAAATCTAAAGATGGGTTGTATTTCCCCTTCTCAATTAAACTAATCGTTTGCCTTGTAACGCCTACTTTTTCTGCTAATTGTTGCTGTGTTAAATCTAACTGAACACGCGCGACTTTTATTTTACTTACAGCCATTCATGTTCCTCCTCCACCTTTATTGTAATATATATATTCCATTAGGTAATTTATATTTTGCGAAATTAATTTAATTTCCCCATTATCCCGACTGATGCGGGCTAATACACAGTGGGGATAAATCCCCACTACTGCCTATAGTTTTACTTTATTATACACAAAAAAGGAGCCTCTCATAAGAAGCTCACTCTCCTATATCTATATTATAAGAATAAATGACATCCAAATAAAATTGTAAATAAGTATAGTAATGGATGTACTTCCTTTCCTTTACCCTTCACAATTTTCAAAACTGGATATACTAAAAATCCAATTGCAATTCCATTTGCAATACTAGACGTTAACGGAATACCTATAAAAATCAAAAATGCTGGTAACGCATCTTCAAATTCATTCCAATTAATATCTCGAATGCTTTGTGCCATTAAACTACCTACTATAATTAATGAAGGAGCTGTAATAGCGGCTACACTTGATAAAGAAGCAATAACAGGACTGAAAAATGCCGTTATAATTGTTAGACCAACAACTACAATCCCTGTTAATCCAGTTTTCCCACCTGCAGCAATACCTGCTGACGATTCAATCGTCGCTGCTGTTGGGCTTGTTCCAAAGATAGAACCTGTAGTCCCGCCAATTGCATCTGCAATAAACGCTTTACCAAAACGCTTCTCTGTATTGTCTGTAATTAAACCTGCTTGTTTAATTAAACCAAGTAATGCACCTGTTGTATCGAATAAAAGTACAAGTAAAAATGAAAATACAACACCATATAATCCGTATTCAATTACATCTGAAAATGCATTGATTGGGTTTGAAACGATAATACCCTCTGGCAAATGAGGCATCGCCACAATTTTATCAGCAAACTTCAATTGCCCTGTAAAGAAGGCGATAACTCCTGTCACAATCATACTAATAAATAATGCACCACTCACACGTAATGCCATTAATACCGCCGCTAATATTAAACCAATTAAAGTTAAAATAACAGCTGGAGAATGAAAATCACCAATCGTAACTAAATTAGAAGGATGATCCACGATAATTCCAGAAAGGCGCAATCCAATAAAAGCAATAAATAGTCCAATTCCACCTGCAATTGCATGCTTTAAACTATCAGGAATTGCTAAAATTAACTTTTGCCTAAACGAAGTAAAAGATAATAAAAGAAAAATAATCCCCGTTACAAATACAGCTGAAAAGGCAACTACATATGTAATCCCTTCTGCCTTCTGTACAACAGAATAAGCAAAATATGCATTCATTCCCATAGCTGGAGCAATAACAATCGGGTAATTCGCGAAAATCGCCATACCTACTGTTCCAACAACGGTTGCAATAATTGTTGCTGTAAACGCTTGGTCAAATGGTACACCTGCATCAGATAATATTTTTGGATTGATGACAAGAATATACGCAAATGTAAAAAAAGTTGTGATGCCAGCTAAAAACTCTTGCTTCACAGAAGTGTTATATTTTTGTAATTGAAACATGCTTATGTACCCTTCCTACACCTGAATTATTATCACACATTCTTTTCTTACTAGTATGTGAGAAAATATAATACTTAATCTTAACAATCAATAAAAAGAAGAGTCAATATATTCCCTAATAGTTCGAATTTTAAGTTTAAGTCTGACAAGTACAGATGTAGTACAGTTCATTATGATTATTTTTGTAGCATAACAGATAGAAATGTTTTATAATTTGAAATAGTTAAATATTTAGTAAACGCATTCAAATATTGTTCACTCTACAAGGGGGATTCTTCTTATGCAGCACACAAACAAATCTGGAACTTTAAATCGTGGTTTAAAAGAACGACATATTACTTTAATGTCACTTGGCTCAGCTATTGGCGTTGGGCTATTTTTAGGATCTGCTTCCGCTATTAAACTAGCTGGCCCTTCTATTTTACTAGGCTATATGATTGCCGGACTCGTTATTTTTTTCATCATGCGAGCTCTCGGGGAAATGGCAATTGAACAACCTGTTGCCGGTTCTTTTAGTAAATATGCATATGATTATATCGGCCCACTCGCTGGTTATATTACTGGCTGGAATTACTGGTTCTTATGGGTTGTTACTTGTATGGCTGAAATTACAGCAGCTGGTATTTACATGCAATACTGGTTCCCTGATATCCCGCGCTGGACTTGGGCGTTACTTGCTCTATTGTTAATGAGCGCTTTTAACTTCTTATCAGTAAAAGTATTTGGAGAACTTGAGTTTTGGTTTGCTCTCATTAAAATTGTCACAATTATCTGTATGATAGTAGTCGGCGCTGGTATTATTTTATTCGGATTCGGAAACGGTGGTATCGCTACTGGTATTTCAAACCTTTGGTCACATGGTGGCTGGTTCCCAAATGGTTTTTCTGGGTTACTACTCTCCATGCAGATGGTACTATTCGCTTATTTAGGCGTTGAATTAATCGGTGTCACAGCTGGTGAAGCTCAAAATCCGAAGAAAACACTCGCAAAAGCAATTGATAATGTGTTTTGGAGAATATTACTGTTCTACGTAGGAGCTCTATTCGTTATGATGGCAATTTATCCATGGAACGAACTTGGTGAGAAAGGAAGCCCATTCGTATTAACATTCCAGCAAATTGGTATCGCGAAAGCAGCAGGTATTATTAACTTTGTCGTATTAACAGCAGCTCTTTCTTCTTGTAACGGTGGTTTATTTAGTACAGGCCGTATGCTATTTACATTAGCTCAGCAGAAAAAAGCTCCTGAAAGATTTGGTCGTTTAAATAAAAATGGCATTCCAAGCCAAGGAATTGTAGCAACTGCTATCGTTTTACTCATTGGTGTTATATTAAACTATCTCGTACCTGCAAAGGTATTTACATGGCTTACTAGCATTTCAACTTTCGGCGCAATTTGGACTTGGGGAATTATATTAGTTGCTCAAATTAAATTCCGTAAAAGCTTACCTACTCAAAATAAACAAAAGTTATCGTATAAAATGCCTTTATACCCATTAAGCTCATATTTCTCACTCGTTTTCCTTGTATTAGTACTAGGTATAATGGCGTATTCAGAAGATACACGAATTGCATTGATTGTCGGCCCAATTTGGCTTATCGGCTTAGCAATCGTATATTACATGAAAGGGTTTCATAAGATTGATGAAACACCTAACTCAAAAATTAGTTAAGCAAAAACCCCTTCCTTATTACTTGGAAGGTTTTTTTTATATCTATATAAATATTTCTCAACAAAATTCACGGTATTTTTACAATCTTTTAATATTTTTTATGTTTTCCGTCTTTATTTTTACAGAAAAATAAATTACATTATTAAAGCACATATATTTATTATTAGGGGGATTCTTCTATGAAGAATAAAAAATGGATTACATTTTCTTTAGCAACAGCAATTACACTAAGTATAGGGACCTCGTTCATACCGTCTACTTATGCCGAAAGCTCTGTAGACCCAGCTCCTGAAATTGCTGCAAAAGTTGTAAATCAAAACAATGGGAAGAAAGTATTATTCGATAATACACACGGTCAAACTGCTGGGACAGCTGACTGGGTTATTGACGGCGGCTTTTCTGACTTCGGAAACGGCATTGCAAAAAACGGTTATCACGTAAAAGAACTTCGTAAATCAACACCTATTACGTACGAAGACTTAAAAGGTTACAATGTATTTATCGTTCCAGAAGCTAATATTCCTTACAAAAAATCTGAGCAGGACGCTATGTTACAATATGTAAAAAATGGCGGTAGTATCTTCTTTATTGCCGATCATTACAATGCAGATCGTAATAAAAATCGCTGGGACTCTTCTGAAGTATTTAATGGATATAGACGCGGTGCTTGGGATAATCCAGCAAAAGGAATGTCTAATGAAGAAGCAAATTCACAAGCTATGCAAGGAGTAGAAAGCACTGATTGGCTATCTGACAACTTCGGTATTCGCTTCCGCTACAATGCACTTGGTGATGTTTCAGCGAAAACAATTGTATCGCCTGAACAATCTTTCGGAATTACAAAAGGTGTTTCTTCTGTAGCAATGCATGCTGGTTCTACTCTAGCAATTACAAACCCAAAACTAGCAAAAGGACTTGTTTACCTTCCAGAAAATCCATCAAAATGGAATAACGCTGTTGATAGTGGCGTTTATAATGGCGGTGGTCTTGCAGAAGGCCCATATGCTGCAATTGCAAAAGTAGGACTTGGAAAAGCTGCCTTTATTGGTGACTCTTCTCCTGTTGAAGATGCTACGCCAAAGTACGTTCGTGAAGATTCTGGCCAAACAAAGAAAACTTACGATGGTTATAAAGAAGAAAACGATGCGATTTTATTAGAAAACATCGTAAATTGGTTATCGAATAAAGAGACATTTACAAGTTTAGATCAAGTAAATGGTTTACAACTTGATTCACCTACAGCTCTACAAACATTTGAACAGCCAAGCTTATCAACAGAACCACAACCTGAACCTTGGAGTGCACCAAATGCGGGTTATCAATGGTTTAATACAAATACTTTTAAACCAGGTTCATACGGTTATAACGGTGCGGTAACAACAAGCGACTACGTCGTTACACACCCTAGCATTCTACCAAACAATGAAATTTTCCAAATGAAGATTCAAGTAAACAACTTACTACCTAATACAACTTATAACAACTATTCTTTAGGTATATTCACTACTGGTGGAACACAAGTAGCAAAAATTCAAAATACAAACGGCACTTGGCCATCTGCTTTTGGATATAGTAGTGCCTTCTCTTTCACAACAAACAGCTTAGGCTCTGCTGAGAAAGTTGTAAATGTACAGATTGATTCAAATACAACTGGACAAGCAACTCTTCGTCTACGCCAAAATACAACAACGAAATATAATGAAACTGTAACGATTAATAAGAAATAATGAAAAAGGCAATCCATACATGGATTGCCTTCTTCTCACTTCTCTTCCTTCGAGAAAAACATTCTTGAAATAACGATACCTATACTACCGACGATTAGGAATAACACTGCCCTAATCATCATCGATACCTCTGGTAAGTCAAGTAGGAATAACTTCCCTACCGTTACTACTAATACGATTAATCCAGCATATAATATTTCATTCATCTGTCTATAACGGCCAAACCAAACTGCAAATAACGCATATATCATCCATAATAACGATACAGATACGCTAATTATACTTCCATCTGTAGAAAGAACTTCACCAATTCTAGTGATTGTAATAAATACAATGACCATTAACCAGTAGAGCGCTATAGAGTACACATACTTACCCATACTCGCTAACACTTCTTTCGCTTGTCTCATGCAATAATAGAACGTTCCTATTAAAATAAGATGAGCAACAAAACCTGCCGAAATAAATTCATCAAACGGGCTAAAAATCGTCTGTATCATTCCAATTGCGTAAACCGTCGCACTAACATACAATTTTATCTGTTGTTTTGCTTTAATAGAAGTGATCATGCCGAGGAAACCTTGTAATAATAGTACAATCGCTGCATTCACTAAACTATACTCGTATAAAATCGCTAAACTAAATGCTCCCATTGCGAAACCAAATAAGAGATTTGTAAATGTAGAATGTCTATTCTTCCTATACTCAAGCACAAACATAGCAGCGTGCACAATTGCACTAATAATCAATCCCCATGTTGTAAAATCAGGTATTTTGGCAATAGCTAGTATAAAGAAAACTGCATTCGCACTAAATATCGCCAAACGTGGTTCTGGTATAAAACTTCTCTCCGTAAACATATGCCAAAATAATAGTAAATGAATCAAACCATATACAATCGTTAACTGTATTTGCAAGTTCTCTACTAATATTGACATAACAGCAAAGAAGACAAAAAGAACAATGGCCGCGACAGCGTAAGAAATCATATATAAGTATTTATAACGATTTTTCAATCCATACCATAATAAACTAAGTGTTAATATCGTCTCGTATCCAAAGAAAATATAAGGATTAGGAGTCGTACTATTTAACAAGAATGGCACGAAGAACGCTCCTACCGCTACGAAGATAGTAAGGTATTCCGAGTTATATCTTTTCGCTAAATAAATCCCTAAAATAACCCATGCAATATTAAAGAGAAACGCGATACTTGCCGGAATAAATGCATACAAATAATGTGCCGCAAACGTCGTTAAAACAATCCCCGAAATATTTCCTCCAACCAATACTAATCCTAACGCCTGCCGCTCTCTTTTAATTTGAATATCTCCTATATAATACAAACCGATAGATAATGCGATACCAAACACAATTCGTATTGCTGGTGTTAATAAACCAGCATCTACTCCTGCTTTAAATAACCAGATCACTCCAAGCAACATAATACCGACAAATACACGCGGTAACCACGTTTGACAAAACTTAATAATATTAAATGGCTCTGGTTTAAAAACAGATATATCTACTTGTTTTACCTCATATTCTTGCACAGGCTCTTTTATCGTAACTATTTCTTCTTTTGGCTTTTCCTCCATTACCGTTTCAATATATTCTTTCTTTTCCTTACTAACATGTTGCTGAGCGTTTTCTACTTCTATTTCCCTTTGCTTCACTTTTAATTCAGCAAGTGCCTCTTGAATTGTTTCAATTGCCGTTTCGAGTGCTTCTATTTTCTTATCCAAATCCTTCTTCATACGCTACCCCCTTATTCGTAACTCTCATTAAACCTATATATTACCAATTATCTTTATCATACTCTTAGTCTATTCATTTTCAATAGTATTTTTTCCAAAAAAAGAAAGATGCCTTCCCAAAATAGGAAAACACCTTTTTACTCATTTATTCTTATTTAGAACAATGCTAACGATGACACCAACACACACGCCTATAATAGCTGGAACTATCCACCCAACACCTTCTGTATAAAATGGAATGTATTTTAATACTGACGTCCACTGATTCATCATTACATTTTTATTTAAAATATCAATTGCACTAAATATTGCTACAATCCAAACAGTTACTGCATATACGTATGCATACTTCCCAATATACTTATGGAATAACCCTAGAATAATAAGCGTTAATGCAATTGGATAAATAAATCCAAGAATTGGTACTGATACTTTTAAAATTTGCGTTAATCCTAAATTAGCTAAGATCATACTAACAACGCTTACTATAAATGCCCACACTTTATAAGATACTTTCGGAAATGCACTCGCAAAAAATTGACTACAAGACGTAACAAGTCCAATTGAAACACATAAACAAGCGATAGTAAAAATAAGACCTAATAAAACGACTCCGCCCTGTCCAAATAATGTAATCATAACTTGTACTAACACTTTCGCACCGTTATCAAATGTTCCTAATGAGCCACTAATTGCCCCCACATATCCAAGGATGACATAAATAATAGATAATAATAGTCCTGCCCCAATTCCAGCAATACTCATATATTTCGCTAAACCTTTATCATCTTCAATACCCTTTGCACGTAATGCATTTGCAATAACAATTCCAAAGATTAAAGCAGCTAACGCATCCATTGTTAAATATCCATCTAAAAACCCTTGAAACATAGGAGCTTGGCCATAGTTCCCTATTGGTTCTTTCATATCTCCTACTGTTGTAAACATACTCTTTATAAAAATAAGTGCAATCATACATAATAATAACGGCGTCAAGACTTTTCCAAACAACCCCATTAGTTTAGATGGTGATAAACTTAACCAGTAAACAATACTAAAGAAAATAACTGTGTAAAACAATAATACTCCGCTTCCTGCTTCAGGGAATAACTGACCTGGCCCCATTTCAAAGGCTAAACTTCCCGCACGTGGTATACCAAGCCCAGGTCCAATAAATACATACACGATACATGGAAAAATAATTGCAAATGAAGAATGAACTCTACCCGCTAACGTTTGAAAACTTCCTGCTTTTGCAATAGAGATAACACCTAATATAGGAAGACCTGTTGCTGATATAATAAATCCTACTAATGAAATCCACACATGTTCTCCTGCTTCATATCCAAGAAAAGGTGGGAATATAAGATTCCCTGCTCCAAAGAACATCGAAAATAACATAAGACTAATAAGTAAAATTTCTTTTTTCTGTAACAATTTCATTTCTTTCTCCTTCTTTAATTTCATCTCTTATGAAATCAATTCCACATATAAAAAAAGTACAATAACCCGCTTCCTTACAAAGAAAACATAGTCCATAGTCTATCACAAAAGAAACACCCCTTCTATAGCTATTCCCTTTTTCCAATTTCTTCTGAAAAATCAACCTTTATTGACTTATAATAGTTAATAAGGTAAAATATTAAATGTACAAAATTATTAACTTTGTTTTTGTTTGTGTCAGGAGGAAAATAACATGGAATCAGCGATACAACTAGAAAGAGAACAACAAAGAAAAAAGAAACATCCTCCAGGTTTATACTTACTCTTCTTTACAGAAATGTGGGAAAGATTTAGTTACTATGGATTACGAGGATTATTAACATTATATTTAACGACAGCTTTAGTAAGCGGTGGTCTTGGGTTTAGTCCCGCATGGGCACTCTCTATTTACGGATTTTATACTGGAGCCTGTTATTTCACACCAATGATTGGTGGTTACTTAACAGACCGTTTTCTAGGTAGACGAAAAGCAATCACAATTGGTGGTATAACAATGGCAATCGGTAACCTTACACTATTTGCCTTGCAAAACCAATTAGGCCTATACCTCGGATTAGCGCTTATTATTATCGGTAACGGATTCTTCAAACCGAACATCTCTACACTGGTTGGAGAATTATACGAAGAGAACGACCCAAAACGTGATAGTGCATTTACCATTTTCTATATGGGTATTAACGTCGGGTCATTTTTAGCTCCACTCGTTTGCGGATTTTTATCAGAAAATTTATTCAAAACAACAGTTGATGGCGTTGTACATTACGGATTCCGTTACGGTTTCTTAGCCGCTTCAATCGGAATGATCATTGGACAAATTTTATTTACAACACTCTCAAATCGCTTCCTTGGTAATATCGGTAAAAAACCAACTCGCGATTTACAAACAGCTGCTGGACAACCATCAGTAGGAGATACACCGTTAACAAAAAAAGAAAAACAACGTACCGCAGTTATCGTCATTTTAACATGCTTCGTTGTCTTCTTCTGGGCTGGCTTTGAACAAGCTGGTAGCTCATTAACATTATATACAAACAAATTTGTAGACCGCTCTGTGTTCGGATGGGAAGTTCCAACATCTTGGTTCCAATCGGTCAATCCATTATTTATTATTTTACTTGCTCCAGTCATTTCTGCATTATGGGCAAAACTTGCAACTCGCAAGCAGGGTGATTTAAAAATCCCAACTAAAATGGGACTTGGGATGATCTTGCTCGGTATCGGTTATATCATTCTCGTTATCGCTACATTAAAAACAGGTAGTGATGAACATAACATTACAGAAAAAGCAAACTTACTATTTATCGTCTTTACGTATCTTTTCCATACGTTAGGTGAGCTATTCTTATCACCTGTCGGACTATCAATGGTTAGTGCGCTTGCTCCGGTAAAATTAGCATCTTTACTAATGGGTGTATGGCTAGCAAGTTCAGGTATCGCCAACATTTTAGGCGGACAACTTGCAAGCTTCACAACTTCACTTGGATACGCTGAAGTATTCACAGTTATTGGCGCTGTGGCAATTGTATTAGGTTGTGTTTTATTATTAATTTCTAAGAAATTAGTAAAATGGATGGATTAAAAAAGATGAGGAATTTCTCCTCATCTTTTTTATGCCGTTTTACCTTTTTCTATTGCTTGTTCGTACAGCTCTTTATGTTCTTTATATTCACTTGGTACGAAACTCTTATAGAAAAATGAGAACCAGCTGTCTCCCTTTTTATACCCTTCTTCTCGAATTTCCGCTGCTTTTTTATTCGATTTAAATCCTTCAGTAAACCATTTCTTTAACAATTCATTTCTTTCATACTTAGCAGGAACTTTTAAATCATAGTTTTCAAATGCATACTTATAGCCAGCTTTTTCTACTGCCTTTTTTGTAGATTTATAGCCTTTTTCATACGCTGTTTCATATGCCTTCACGTATACTTCTTTCTCTCTATTTCCAGGATTCTTTTCAGCTAATTCTTTCCCTGTCTTTTCCCCTAATTCAGCTTGCTCTTTTTCAATTTTTTCTACTCTTTCTTTATTCCCTACTTTGAACCCGTCTGCAAAGTTTACCTTAAACTCTGGAGCAACTTGACTATCGTCCATCGTCTCTTGTGCTAAACCTTGTTCTTTTCCTTTTTCAAAATGCGTTTTCTTCTGCTCTTCTAAAGACCATGCGGCTGCATAAGTCGCTTTAAACGCTTGTTTATATGCATCAGATTTTCCAGCTACATGCACTTCTGCATCATTTTTCCCTGCTTTAAAATCAGTTTCTCCATTCTTTTGACCTTCAAGTTGACCTTTTTCCATATCAGCTTGGCGCTGTGCTTCCTCTTGTTTACGTGCCTCTTCAGCTTTTCTTTGTTCCTCGGCTACACGTTGTCTCTCTTCTTCATCTTTACGCTGTGCTTCTGCATTACGTTGTTTTTCAGCCTCAGTATTGCGCTGTGCTTCTACTTGTCTCTCAGCTTCTACAGCACTATTATTATTCTGGCTAGGAGCTGGGCTCGTTGCACCACTACTAGAAGCTGGTTTATTGTGATAATGATATTCCCCGTACTGTAATCCCCATTTCTCACAATTTGTACGACACGTATGTCCGCCATTAGCATCTGTACGCCCTGGATGCGCATAAGCTGAAATTGGAGCTACCAATAACGCTATACTCGTTGTTAAAAGAAGTTTCTTCACCTGTTGTCTCACTCTTGTTCCTCCCAAAATATAGAATTCTAAATTTATTATACATAAATAGAAGAATACTTAAATACCAACCAAAATATTCTATTATTTCTCAACATTAGTAAAAAAGAAGGTGAACTCTTTAAAGAGTTCACCTTCTTTTTTACTTCTTCGCCTTCGTTCCTACTAAATCACCAGCAACAACATAACGCTTAGAATTATCCTTTACAGATACACATGTAATAAGCGTTATCTCATCTTTCCCATGATCCTCTACAACTTCCCACTTATCAGGAGTTACTTCAGATACACCAGTAACCGCATACTCATATTCATTTTCATTGTCATACAAATAAATTTTATCGCCTCTTTTCAAAGAAGCTATATCACTAAACAAAACACCTTTTTTAGACATGTTATGTCCTGCTAGTGCGTAATTTCCTTTTCCCATAACTTGATTCTCTTTTACTGTCGCTGCACCTGATAATAAGTTTTTTTCAGTAGAAGCTTTCAAAACAGGCAGTTCTACTGAAACACTTGGAATCGAAATACGACCGATTACTTGTTTCTTATCTAATGATGCATTCGCTACTTCCGCCAAGTCTGGTTGATTAATTTTGGAAGCATCTACAAATTCCGTCTCATGCTTTTCATAATCCATCTTTTGAACAGCCTGCACATTTTCAGTCTGTTTCTTTTCAGCCTGATATCCATCATAAAATGGCTTTCCAATTAACACGCCACCTACAACAAATAGAAGGATTGCTACTATACTATAAATTCTTTGCTTATTCATATACAATTCCTTTCCCTTACAAAATCTTACTCTATATAAAATGATAAAATAATATCGCCATATGTACAAGTATTAGCTTAAAAAGAAACCTTCTTGCCGGTGCAAGAAGGTTTCTTTTTAAGCTAATTTATTTCTGTATAGTGATACGTGAAATACTGTCATTTGAATAAAGAAAATCGAAAATATAATATATAATGGGTATCCAGGAAGATATTCATTAATAATAGGCGAAAAAGTTAAAAATCCAACTGCACAAGGTAACACAAACCATAACGATACAAATGTTGTTCGGCAAGCTTTATCCGTAATCGCTTTTTCACGTTCATCTTCTAGTGGAAATAATAATGGATACATCCAAAAAGATAAATTCTTATATTTTTTCTTTTGAATTCTATAAAAAATTGTAACTATAATTGCTCCAATAAATAATAAAATGAATGGTACTCCATTAAACCATACTTCAAATGGGAATTTCTCGTTTTTAATTATATCTGCTAACTCTGTAATGACACTATAAAATTCAACAAATGTCCAGCATGCTAAAGCAGTATAAAGCACGTTTATGATATAAGAAAAAACAATTCTATTCATCCTCTTCCCCCTCCTTATTTAAAACAAACACATCTTCCATCTTTAACTGAAACACATCACAAATCGTAAGTGCTAATAACAACGAAGGAACGTAATCCCCTTTTTCAATTGCTGCAATTGTTTGTCTCGTTACTCCAACCTTTTCTGCTAATACGCTTTGTGTAAAGTTAAAACGAGCTCTTAATTCTTTTACTCTGTTTAAAATGGTCAAATTTACCACCTCTCACCATTATTGTATGCTATCCTTAACAAAATGTAAACTCAACTTAACATTATTCTTACAAAAAAATCCAACTTTACGTATTGTAAAGTTGGATTACGTTTTAGTTTAAAATTGTAAGCTTAACATTTTTTCTGCCCCACTTACTAGACGAAGCTTTATCTGGCATTAAAACATCAATTTTGTGACCTTTAATCGCGCCACCAGTATCTGCTGCAATTGCTTCTCCGTATCCTTCAACATATACACGAGAACCTAATGGGATAACAGATGGATCCACCGCAATCAATTTCATTCCTGGGTTTGCAGTTAGATTATAGCCTCCCCATGCAGAATATACTTGTTGACCTGGTGCATAGCCATTTTCACCTGGATCTGCTGTATAAGCTGTTGCATGTACATAAAGTTCTTTCCCGCCAGCAGTTGGCTTAGAAGACGGTTCAGGTTGTGCAGGTTTTGCAGGTTCTACCTTCGAATTATTATTAGCAACTGGTTCAGCCGGTTTACTAGCTTTTTCTTGCTTTTGCTTTTCAGCAATTTCTGCTTGTGCTTTCGCTAAAGCTTCTTGCTCTGCTTTTGCAGCCGCTTCTGCTTTTGCACGCTCTTCCGCCGCAATTCTTGCTGCTTCTTGTTCACGAGCAATTGTTTCTTGTACTGCCTTCATATTTGATTCAATTTTAGCTTTTTCTTCCGCTGCTAAATTAAGTTGACTTGCAACCTCATTATATTTAGCTTGAACTGTTTGTAAGTTATCTTGACGTTTTTTCAAGTTATCTTGCAGTTCAGCTTGCGCTTTTGCTAATTTTTGTTTATCTACTACTAAAGATGCTTCTTTTTCGTCAATTGTTTTCTTATCTTCTTCAATTTGACGAAGATCTTGTTCTTGTAGACGTAAAATTTCTTTATCAGCTTCTAGAATAGTAGAAACTGCGTTCATACGTTGTAAGAAGTCTGCAAAGTTTTTTGACTCTACTACAACTTCTACTACTAAACTTGTATTTGAGCTGTTTTGAACAGAAACCATACGTTTTCTCATAATATCTTTACGAGCAAGGACTTTATCCTCTAAAATGACAATTTCTTCCTTTTTTTGTTCAATCTGCTTATGTGTTTCATCGATTTTACGTTGAATAGCAGCTTGATCCTCTTTATTTTTTGCAATTGTATTATTTAAATTATGTAGTTCGTTTTCGATACCTTTAATTTCTTTACTAACAGCTTGCTTCTCTTGCTCTTTCTTTTGCATTTCTGCATCGTTTTGTTGCAATTGCTGTTGCATGTTGTTAAGTTTCTCGTCGTTTGACTCTGCTTTTACAGCGACTGTACTAGAAAGACCGATAATTCCTGCTAATACTAGACTACTGATTCGCTTAAAATAGTTCATAATCCGACTCCCTTCTTATACAGTTATACATGATTTATTTTACAGTTTGTTTACAAAACGATTAAATACAGTTTATTTTTCGTGACAAAAAAAAGAGAATTATGAATAAAATGTAATAGATTCTTAAATATTTAACAATTCCTATATTTAAAAAATACAAAAGATGCTAAAATCCAAATATAGAGAAAATATAACTTTCGAAGGCGGTTGAAATAAATACATGTTTACTCAAAAGAAATCACTCCAACATACAATTGCTCAATTAGAAGAGCGTATACAAGAATTAGAAGCAGAATTAAAACAAAAAGATATTGAAAAACAAGAGACTATTTCTACTATCCACGATCGTGTACAAAGCGTTGTCCAAGAGCACCAACTTGTAAATAACCAACACAATACACTCCAAAATTTAGTTCAACAATTAAGTTCATGTTTCGAAAATGTTTCAACACGTACGACACATTCCAATGAGTTAAATAATGAAATGTTACAAAAGGAACAAAGCTTAATTCAGTCTATTGCAGAAATTATTGACTGCTCTAATGAAGGAAAAGAATCCGTTCACCGCTTACTTATTGTAATTAATAAATTAGGTGAACAATCCCAACGCACGTCTAATAGTATGAATCATCTAAGCGAACGCTCAAAGGAAATCGAGCAAATTGTAGAAGTCATTCAAAACATTGCAGCACAAACAAATTTACTTGCTTTAAATGCGAGTATTGAAGCCGCACGTGCTGGAGAACACGGTAAAGGATTCGCTGTCGTTGCCAATGAAGTAAGAAAACTAGCAGAAAGTACAGCAGAAAGTACAAAAAACATAGGCAACTTAACGAAAAAAATTCAAGAAGAAATTGAAAAAGCATACGATAACACAAAAGATAATTTACATTTAGTCGATGAAGGTGTAGAAATGAGCGCCGATACAAACGCTAGAATTGAAAATATTTTAGTTATGATTCAAACGTTACAAAATGGTGCTACAAATGTTATTAAGGCTATTGAAAACCAAAAATCTTGTAATGATGACATATTACGAGAATTCGCTAACACACAACAAATGTTCCAAAAATTAAATACTACTATTATGAATCATATTCATGATGCTGAAAAAGTCGATGTTCAATTGTCTAAAAGTCTTCAAGGAACAGTAAATTCTTAATTAAAAATAAAAATCCCTTATACTGCTATAAGGGATTTTTATTTTATTTCGAATATTTATTTCTTTTCAATATTCATCCATATCTTTGTTATAATGGAAAAGTTGTTTCTTTCAACTAATAAACAAGGAGGTTATTATGGAACAATTTTACTACGTTTTAAAATATTTAATTCTCGGTCTGTTCCAAGGACTAACAGAACCAATTCCAATTTCTTCAAGTGGTCATCTCGTTTTAGCACAACATTTGCTAGGACTAAAAATAGAAGGGTTTAGCTTCGAACTACTTGTTAATTCAGCTTCATTATTAGCTGTATTACTTATTTATAGAAATGATTTAATTCGTCTAACGAAGAATGGTCTCTCTTATATATTTACAAGAGCAGAAGACGCAAAATCAGATTTCTTCTTTATTATTTATCTTGTTATTGCAACCATTCCAGCAGGTGTTATTGGTGTTTTATTTAAAGATTACATCGATCAGTACTTAAAAGGTGTGAAGATGGTTGGGATTTCCCTTCTTATTACTGCTGTCGGCCTTTGGATTATTAGAAATTTACGCGGTCGTAAAAATGATGGCGACCTTTCTATGAAAGATGCAATCATCGTCGGATTAGCACAAGCTTGCGCACTGATTCCCGGAATAAGCCGATCTGGTGCCACAATCGTAGCAGCAATGTTACTTGGTATGAAGCAAGAAACAGCTCTTCGCTTTTCATTCTTACTATACATTCCTGTTAGCTTAGGTGGCTTATTGTTAAGCATTACAGACATTGCAAATGATCCAAATCTAGACACATTATTCGTGCCATATGTTGTTGCATTCATCGCAACATTTATCATGACGTATATTTCACTAAAATGGTTTATGAACATTATGGCAAAAGGAAATTTAAAATATTTCTCTTTCTATTGTATTATCGTAGGTGTACTTACTCTTATTTTCTTATAAAATGAAACTTACAAATTGAAAGCGAGTCATTCTATTACACTAGATGACTCGCTTTTTTATACCTGTATTAAGTTAAAATCTATCATTTACTTTGAATTTTCTGAATAGTATGATATCTTTTAAGTTCACTATTATAGTAAAGCTATCTTTCCTACTATTATCGTAAAAGAGGTGTTTATATGTTTATTGTTACTAAACTCATTCATATTAAGTACGGATATGAAAGTGAGCTTCTTTATGGGCTTAAACAATATTATCCTTCTCAAGGAACGAACGGTTGTATTAACATAGAGTTTTCACATGTTCATCCTACAAATGATAAGGCAGAATATATGATTCGTATGTTATGGAAAACACAACAAGATTACCATACATGGCTTTCTCAAAGAGAAAGAAATGTAACTTTGAAGCACAAAATACAAGGCTATATCCTTTCTTCCAAATCAAATGCTAGCTATGTACATTAACCCTTCTCTTTTTATTCCTTACGAGGGGAAAAATGATAAAGTGGAACTTTAATCAGCTCTCATCAATCGGGCTGTTCACAAATAACGAGATAAGGCCCCTCTTACTTTTCATACTGTAAGAGGGCTTCTCTTATGCATACACTTTCTTCTCTTGACAATACAAACGAATAACATGTTTATTTTGTTGAAATACATCATGCGTCAGACGAATAATAATAAAGTTTCTTTTTGTTTGATCATCATGAACAAAAATCTGTTCTCCCTCCTGAAAACGCCATGCACTTTCAAAAGTCGTAATATGATCCCCACTTACAGAAAAAAGTTCATATCGCATCTCTTGTACCCTCTCTCAACTTCTATAATCATAATATCCTCATATTAAATTTATTATAACTTAATTCCTATAAAATTAGTAATTTTTTCTATTTCGAAAGATTTGAACTTTGTATTTAAATATTTTTGGCGCTATAATGATAAACGAATTTTCATTGAAAGGAGTTTTACTTTGACTGCATATTTATTTCCAGTAAAAACAGCATTTATTTTATTTCCCTTTTTAGCAATGTTTCTTTTAATCCCTTTTTTAATATTTAATTATCGAAAATACGGTTATTTAAATAAATGGCGCTCATTTATTTTATACTCATTATTACTTTACTTATTAAATGCCTATTTTCTTGTTATTTTGCCGTTACCACAAACGTTTGATACTTGTAGCCTACAACCAGCTAATACACAACACATGCAACTCTCACCATTTTATTTCATACAAGAGATTAGTAGTCATACATCGGCAGTTTTAACGAAACCAGCTACTTATTTCTACTTATTAAAAGAGTCTGCGTTTTTACAAGTTGCATTTAATGTTCTATTAACTATTCCATTCGGTATTTACTTACGTTATTATTTCCGACGTAGTTTCTTACAAACAATTTGCATTTCCTTTTTCCTTTCACTATTTTTCGAGCTAACACAAGTGACTGGATTATACGGTATATACAATTGTGCATACCGATTATTTGATATCGATGATTTGTTTTTAAATACATTAGGTGGCGTAATTGGTTTTATCATTGCCCCAATATTTACGTACTTCCTTCCGAAGACAAATGAGTTAGATAGTCATATTGATTTAGAAACGAAACCAGTCGGATTCATTCGTCGCCTTATCGCGATGCAAATTGATTGGATTTTCTTATCTATCGTCGTACCTGTCGTTAAAAACAAAGGAAATTCTTTCTTCGTTTCTAATATGCAATCTTACACGAATATGTATGAACTCATTTTTATTACGTGTTCAATCCTTATTTATTTTATTCTTATTCCATACTTTACAAATGGAAAAACAATTGGGAAAGCATTGCTTCGCATTCATCTGAAAGGAAAATCAGATCGTATTACATTAAAAGAACTATTTATTCGCTACGGTATATTTTATTTTGCGTTAGGCGGAATCAATTATATTCTTTCTAGTAGCTCTATGTTAAATCATACAGAACCTTTAGTATTACTCGTTACATTGTTATTCCTATTTATCATTAACGGCCTATTCATTATTCATGTTTTACTGCATGTATTTAGCCGTGATAAACTACTATTTTATGAACATATTAGTCATACAAGAAATGCAATTACACTAAAAAAAGCTGACAAATAATTATTTGTCAGCTTTTTTATATACATAATGTGAAACTTTAATCAGTGGGGGTCTTACTGCCCGGCAAATAGCGGGATAAATAACTTTTCTGCATAAGGATTAAAAAACATTCCAAGTTCATCTAGAGACTTCCTCGCCTGTAAAAACGAATGAAACTCTGGATATATATCTTGTAATTGCTCATACGATAATGTATGCATTTTCCCCCAATGCGGACGCCCTTCATACTTCAGAAAAATTTTTTCCACTTCGCCAAAGTAAGCAGCATATTTCATACCTTTATACATATGAACAGCGATATACGCTGAATCTCTTCCATAGGCTGGACTAAGCCATATATCATCACCCTTCACATAGCGGCATTCGATCGGGAAGTGCACCTTATACTTTTTCTTTTCAATAAGATTTGAGATTTCTTCTACCACAGTCCTCATATACTTTGAAGGAATGCTATACTCCATTTCATAAAATGGTACCGTACGTGATGTAGCAAATACTTCATAGCTCGGGCCAATTATTTTTGTGTTTGGTACAGCCTTAGCTGATAATCGACTCACTCCTTTACTTATAGAAGGAAACCATTTACACCCTTTAGATAGCAAAGAGAACATCCTATTTTCAAGTAACTCCACCTTTAGTTTATGCCATTTCAAATCACTGCCTGTATTCGTTGTTTCGTTCGTAAGTTTTACTTGTACTTCATCAGAATAAGGAAAAACGAAAAATTCAAAGTGACGATGCTTCTTATACTCTTCTAGTTTGTTCATTACAGTAGATAATGACTGTTTTTCACTTTCATAAACGAGTGAATACGCTGGAATAACCTTCAATTTTATCTTTACAATGATACCTAACATTCCAAGTGACAACTGAAACGCTCTCCAATATTCTACGTTCTCAGCTTCCGAACAAACTATACTCTCACCATTAGATAAAACGGCCGTAATCTCTATAACTTGTGTTGATAAACTCCCAAAGGTAATACCCGTTCCATGAGTCCCCGTACTAATCGCTCCTGCAATAGATTGTGAATCAATATCCCCTAAATTTTCTTGCGCATAACCTTTTTCCTCAAGTAACTTCCCTAAATCATATAACTTTGTTCCTGCCCACACTTCAGCGACCATCTTCTCTTCATCAATATTCACAATGCCCTTCAATTCATCTAAAGAAACTAAAACTTCTTCGGTTTGCACAAGGGGTGTAAACGAGTGTCCTGAACCAACAACACGAATTTCCCGCCCCTTTTTTCGTGCAAGCCCCACTACTTCTACTACATCTTGTATACTTTCTGGATACATCGTATAATGCGGCGTTCCTTCTACATTCCCTGTCCAATTCCTCCACTTTTGTCCCTTTATAGAAAGCATTGGCCATCCCCCCGATATGTTGAATACTCCCCAACAATCTCTCCTTTTTTAACACGATACAAAAAAGGAAAGCGCTCACATAATTCACCAGCCTTACTATGACGAAACAAAATGGACTCTCCTATATCCACTCGTTCCTCGCCGCTATAAAAAATTGGCGTTTGTACCTCGCCAGCACCTTCTAAAGCTAATAGTTTTGCACCCTTCGGTCTCCAAACTTCAGGCTCTTTATCTTTTCCAACTGCTCCTGAAGCAATATATCCACCACCTAGGCAAGTGTAAATAAACGGGACTGGTTTACGCACAACTGGTAAAGCAAATCCGACCGCTGGATGAAATTTCACCTCTTTATAATAATCAAACAGCTTCGGAGAATAAAAAGCAGAACCTATTGTAATCTCTGAAACTGAATTATCTTTCTCAGTTGTTTTTATGCTTCCTGTTCCGCCTCCATTTACAAACCTTAGCTCAATACCAAGTTTTTGTATTGCTTTTACAATATATTCTCTTCTTTCTTTCACTTCTAGCACTGATTTCTGCTTTAAATACGAAATCACTTTACTCTTCAGCCATTGATTCGGTATATGGTCTCCCACCCCAGCAATTTGAGCTTCATAACCCATCACACCATCTAACATTAAATATGATGACCTTCTCACCTTTTCTACTACTTTCAACGCATCCTGCACATTTTTTACTGGGGATCTTTGTACACCAAAATGAAATTGAAAGAAACGACTACTCATATCAATATCCAAACAAACACGAAAACATCCTCTAGATTTCTCAGCAATTTTTTCTAAATACACAATATGCTCTTCACAATCCACCATACAAGTTATAATGAAACCTTTCTTTGTTAGCAAACTAATTTCACACAAAGCTCTTTCATCATAAGCAGGATATCCGAGCAATAAATCATTAAATCCTTGTTCTATTAAAAATAAAACCTCTCTAGGTGAAAAGCACATAATACCTTGAAATCGATCATTTGCAGCTAAAATCTTTTGCATAATCGGAACAGAACGTAACGATTTACTCGCTATACGAATCTTCTTATTTCCACTTAACTCTATAATCGATTGAATATTTCTATCTAAAGCCACTTCATCCAAAAATGCACAAGGTAATGGAACTTCTTTAAAAATTCCTCGATCCACATTTTTCTCTCCTCTTTTCAATATGTCTTATACATATTGGAAAGAAAGTATGATTTTCCTGTTTGCAAATAAAAAAAGTTTCTTCTTTACGAAGAAACTTTTTGAAACTACTTCATAGAAATAGTCGCCTCTACTGGATAATGATCAGAGTAATCATTATACGTATATTTTTGGAACCACGATGTAACAGTCCATTGTGGAGATTTCGGCTGTAACACCTTATTCTCTATATACGATGGGTTCGCATGGTCTTTGCTTGCAATAATATAATCTAAATATTCGGCAGGACTATCAGGGAAATTATATTTTGCAATACTGTTTGTCGTTGCATCCCAAGTCGCTGTATGTCCAGTATAAGATGGTACAGAAGCGTTCAATGTTTTAAACATAGATGCATACTCTGAATCATTATTGTTCTCTGCATTTATCTTATTTACGTTCATATCACCACCAATTAACACATACTCATTATTTGGTATATTTTTATTTTTAATAAAATCTTGAATTTCTTTTAATTGGTTCGTACGTACAGATGCTGGTGAAGTTTTTCCGCACATACTATCTTCAGCCTGCAAATGCGTCCCAATCACGTGAACGAAACGATCATTTTTCTTAATTTTCGTGTATACAAATCCTTTATTCGATAAATTATCTGGCCCGCATCCTTTTGCAAATACATATTGAATCTTTTCAGCGATTGGCCATTTGCTCACAATCGCAACGCCACCATCTTCAGGAGTTGAAGATGAATAGTTTCCTAACGTTTTATCCCATTCGCTTCCACTACTACGACCTAATACTGCTGTTTGATTTGGATATTCTTTCTTCAAATTGCCTAATAAACGATCTGAAGCACTATTATCAAACACTTCATTTAATATAACAACATCTTGATTCTTTATATAATCTGCCGCCCCGATTAAATCAGCACGCTCAGTTTGTCCCCAGTTTGGATATAAGTTTGTTGATAGCATATATACATTATGCGTCATCACTTTTAATGTATCATTTTGATTTGTAGATGCTTCTGCTTGAGCTGAAGTTCCGCTATATAAAGCTCCTAAACCAACCCCTAAGCTAAGTACACCTTTTAGCAATTTACCTTTCACGTTTCATACCTCCATGTATTGTATAGTAATAAAAAGGCCAAATACTCTATTCTGAGATTTGACCTTTTTCAAATACTTAACGATTTCCGTACGTATCAAACCAAAGCTGAATGTATCCAGCAGTAACACGTTGTGCATCCATTAAACGCTTACCTGTCATTGGTGTAACTTCAGCGCGCCATTTATCTGCATATTCTTGTGATACAGCTGCTCTTACGAACCAATCTTTCGTATTATCATTTACAATGCCAGCGTAATCTTGTTTCGCAACTACTGCCGCTCCATGAATCCAATCTTCTGGATTCGTACCTTTCCAGTTCCAATACCCATTTCCATCCGTTACTTTATAATTATCTTTTATCGTATCTACAAAGTTTTCATATTTAGAATGGAATCCTTGTGGATACGAAAGGTTCGTAAAGTTTGCCGCATGCATTGGTTGGTTTACATCCCCTAAATAATGAAGAGATAATCCTAAATAGAAGAATGCTTGTTTCATATCTTTATTTTTGTAAGACTCACCAGCTAATTTAAAATATTTAGCTCCAGTTTCCTTTGCCTGCTTTGCATACGGAATATAAGTTTTCCCATTGTCAGGGTCATAGAAATGTGAAGCAAATGTGCTATTATCATAATAAGGATTTTCATAGTCAGCAGCATAAATACCGTTCTCTAACTCAGTACGCCATTCATTTAATAGTGCAACTCGATCTTGTTTTACAAGTGTTGTATTACGAGACATAATATCAATTGCACGGTTTACAATCCATAAATGAGAATTCACGCCTTCTTTATGTTTATCTTCAGCAGACCAGCGCGGAATAACTCCAAATCTCTGTCCCCCATCATTTTCATGAGCAAATGCAACACTTTGTAATGGAGCAACTAATGTAATAGCTGCCGCTAAAGCAAGTACTTTCTTTTTCATATAAAATCCTCCATTTTATAATTGAATTATTGTAAACATTTTGTTAGGATCCTATGATGTCGTCCGGTTAACCTATGACTAGAATATCCCACCTTTCACGAAATTTCTATCACTAAATTAAAATATACAAATGTTCATATCATTATAACTTTATACATAGTGAATATAATGAATGAATACACTTTCATTTTAATAAACTATTATTAAGGCTTGTCTAAACTAATGTAAAAAAAGAGTAAAGCACCCACATGCTTTACTCTTTTTTTCTATTCGATAATATACTTGGCAATTGTACATTAACTGCCAACTTATGTATAAATCCAAACACTAATCCGATCCCTATAAATATGTATAATATCGTAAATATCTTTCCGAAGTCAGTTTGGGGACTAAATTGCCCATCACCGACAGTAGTCAGCGTCACAACGCTAAAATATAAAGCATCCAGAGGACGTAACCCCTCCACTGTACTATAAAAGATTGTACCAGATATTAATGTCAAAATTGTTAATACGAATAACACTTGAAATTCTTTATCTTTCCATGCTCGCAAACAAGCTTTTAGCATCCGTTTCAATGTCAATATAAATGAAAGCATTAGACTTCCCCTTCCAAACAAAATACCTTTAGTTACAGGAAAGTCTATCACCTTTCTGTACAGAAAAAAAGTAGCCCTCTTCTATTTCTAGAAAAGGGCTACTTTTTTCGATTCTATCTTATTTAGGTGAAACAAGAATTTTCACTTGGGTTTTATCTTTTACAAGTGCTTCAAATCCTTCTTCAACAACTTGATCCACTGTAATTTTTTTCGTAATTAATTTCTCTGCTTGAATTTGTCCAGAGCTAATCAATTTAATAACAGCTGGGAAGATGTGACGGTATCCTAAAATACCAATAACTTCTTTTTCTTTTAATACTAAGTTATTTGGAGTAATTGTTGCGTCTTTTTCCCATACACTAACAATTACAGTTTGTCCTTCGAAGCTTGTACTTTCAATCGCTTGGCGTAGTACAACTTCAACACCTGTTACTTCAAAGCTAACATTTACACCTAAACCATTTGTTAAGTTACGAATTTCAGCTAACACATCTTGAGTTGCTGGGTTTAATACATAATCCGCACCTGCTAATTTCGCTAACTCTTGACGTTCTTTAGAAAGTTCAACTGCAATAACAGGAGTTGCTCCTGCTGCTTTAGCTGCTTGGATAACAAGAAGTCCAATTGGACCGCAACCAAATACCGCTACAGCTTCCCCTTCTTTTAATTTACTTTGACGTACTGCATGAACTGCTACTGCTGCTGGTTCTACAAGCGCACCTTGTTCATACGTCATTTCATCTGGAATGTGATGAACCATATCTTCTGGTACTACTGTATATTCAGAGAAACCGCCGCCTTCTCCGCCAAGACCGTGGAAAACAAGTTGTTCACAAACATTGTAATGTCCATGTTTACAAGCTTCACATTTACCACAAGAATAAATTGGCTCTACAACAACGCGGTCTCCCACTTTATGAGATGTAACTCCTTCACCAATCTCTATTACCTCACCACTAAACTCATGACCTAAAATAACAGGTGCTTTCACATGTGTTAATGGATGTTCTTCTGTTGGAATAAAAATAGGCCCTGCTAAATATTCATGCAAGTCTGTCCCACAAATACCACACCATTTAACTTTGATTTTCACTGTTCCTGGTTTTACTGTTGGTTCTGGTACTTCTTCTACTCGTACATCACGTTGATTATGCCAAAGTAGTGCTTTCATTTTATACATCCCTCTCTATGTATATACTTAACCTGGTGAAGTTTACAACTCTATTATAATACTTCTATCCATATATTTCAAAAAAACAATCACGTTCCCACTAATTTTTTACAAATAACGTTCAATATTTTGTCACTTTGTACTTTTTTCCACATCTGTTAATTCAATTTCATTGCAGGTGAAATTAGCATTGTGCCATAATAGCATAGGAGAGGTGAATATCGCTTGAAATATTTTATTTACTTTATCGTTATCGTGGCATTTTTAGATACATTTTCACAATTACCTATTATGAGTACTTTCGCTCAAAGCCTTGGAGGAACTCCTCTTATTATCGGTCTAGTTGTCGGTATGTACTCATTCGCTAATATGATCGGTAATATTATTGCTGGAGCCGCTGTCGATAAATTTGGTGCAAAAAAAATCCTTTATATAAGCATGGGAATTACGAGTTTCATAGTCTTGTTATACACCGTTGTTCAAAGTGGTGAACAACTATTAGTTGTGCGCTTTATGCATGGATTTAGTGATGGCTTTTTAATTCCTGCTGCCTTTACATTTTTATCAAAACAAACAAATGCAAAAAGACAAGGAAAAGCAATGGCTCTATCTGGTGCTGCTGTTGGAACAGCCGCAATCGTAGGACCTGCTTTCAGCGGTATTATGAAAGCAACAGCTGGCGTAGAGTGGGTCTTCATTACTATTTCTATTTTAATGGCTCTTGGTACGATCGTATCTCTATTCTTCTTACCAAATAACGTATCAAGAAAAGATACATCAAGAACGCAAATGATGAACAAAGAAGATATGGTTGAACTTTTAAAATCAGAACCGTTATTACAAGCATATATTGGTGCTTTCACATTAATGTTTTCACAAGGAATTGTCACTTATATGTTACCAGTAAAAGTTGAGGCATTAGCGCTTAAAGCATCCACAACAGGCATGATGTTAAGTGTATTCGGTATAACTGCTATCCTCTTCTTCTTGCTTCCAACAAATCGTATTTACGATCGATTTAATCGTTCGAAACTAATGCTAATCGGAATTGCAGTTATGGCATTCGCATTATCTTTACTCGGATTATTTGCTACAAAAGGTATGCTCTTTATCGTAATGATGATTTATGGAATTGGATTCGCAATCCTCTTTCCGTCTATTAACGCTTTACTCGTTGAAAATACTACAGACGATAATCGTGGAAAGGCATTCGGATTATTTTATGCCTTCTTCTCATTAGGAGTTGTTGCTGGCTCCTTTACAGTCGGCGCAATCGGAGCATCACCTAGCATCAGCTTCATTATCGGGACAGCATTTTTATTAACATTTGCTGGGATGATTTATGTAAGAAGCAAAGTAAAAAAGACAATGATGGGATAATCCATCGTTGTCTTTTTTAAAATGCATATTGATATAATCCGTAATATAATGGAAGCGTTGGAATAATGCCAATTAATTTAAATATAAAAGGTAATGGCTCATCTCGCTCTTCATATAAACGAAAAACAAAAACTGCAGTTAAAGTCCAAATGACGCTAAACAAGAAGATACATTTCCAAACAATTGAGGTTAATATTTGTATATCAAATACAAAACCAAAAAGCCCTATCCACGTAATAATAGATACTACAAAGTCAAACTTTTGAATTGGTGTTTGAAACATACCCCTTACTAACGAAATAATAGCTAACATTGCTACAATAACTAAATATATTTTCCAAAGCATAATGATAATCTCCTATTCAATTTAACTTTCAGCAAACCATATTTAATAAACAATATAGCATTATATTTTTCATAGAAATAATACAATGGATAACAAAATAAAAAGAAAATAAGTACAGTTGGTACATTGTCTACAATAGAAAAATATTTTACTAGTAATTCCTTAATACTCTCTCCAATAATAATAAACAATGGAATTATACAAATCACCGCTAATATTAAACATGGCGTTACCCTGATTTCTTTCAACTTCACCTTACAATGTGGACACCTTAATGAAAAAGGATGCGGGAGATCAATAATATGCTGTACAGTAATATCCCCTTCACACTGTGGACATTCAATAACTTCTTTCATTTATCGCTTACTCCTTTCTATCTATAAAAAGAGCCCTATTGAATAGAACTCTTTTTTGCCCAATATATTACTTTTGTGTATAACCAAATAACAATGTAAATAAATTGAGCCGTAAAGGCAATAATACATCGCTTCTTTTAAAAAGAAAGTTTATAAATACCGACGATACTTCGACAATTTCCTCGGAAATATTTCCTTTCCCCACATAATTTGATACACTACACATGAATAAACACTTGTATTACATAAACTAAAATAATAACTTACTGTACAAATTAAAAAGCACACTCTTCATATGAAGAATGTGCTTTTATGTTATTAACGTTTAATCCAAACAGCGCCTGCCGATTTATCTTCTGCCTGTCCAACAACTTGGAATTTAAGTCCAAGGTTTGGAACTTTTCTTCCTGCATCTGCAATTTGCTTGTTACTATATACTTTTGAATCATCAAAAGTTGTAACACCTTGTAATCCAGAATAGTTAAACTGACCACGTGTTAATGAATTTACACTCCATGCTGGTGTTTTATCAAATGAAAATGCAGCATCTGCAATTTGCATGCCCGTATTACCGTATGCTGGTTTTCCGTTTAAATTACCAACTAGCGCTTCTGGATGAGAATCTACAACACCAAGGAATCCTTCACCTGGATGCACCCCAACCCAGTTATCTTTGAAACTATCATCTGCATACCAAACGACAAGACCTGTATTATACACTGGACCTTTTCCTGCTTTTAAACCATTATCTGATCCCGCATAGTTTCTCCACTCTAAGTAGTAATAATGAGCTTTCTTCTCTGTCCCATCAGAAACAACAAAACCATTTAAATTCATTTTAGACTGTCCTTCTGCATCATCAGAAAATACAACTTGTCCATCAACAGTTACATTTACATTGTCCATCGCAAAACCTTTATATGTTACAGCCGGATCTGTAATATAGTCTAATTGTAGTTTCACTTTTTTGCCTTTAAATTGACTTAAATCATATGATTTATCAATCCATTTCCCATCTGTTGTATCTTTATCTCCTTGGACGACTTTTTCTCCAAGTCTATCAATTAACGTCTTCGTTCCATCTTCTGTTACTGCATGTACTTCGACGAAATCGCACTCTGCTTCTAACTCATAATTTGCTTTATAATCGAATTTTGCATTTGTTCCTTTTGTTAAATCAAAGAAAGGTGTCTCTAACGTTGTATGCATATCATCGCCTCTTGTACTATAGTATGCATGCTTTCCAAACTCCGGTTTAATCGTTTCAACACTTTTACCTGGTAAGTTAACACGTACAACGCCTGGACGATTTGATTTCGTAACACTTTGATCAATATAGGTAGGAACTCCCACACCACTCTTAATTTTATCGTAATCTACTTCTAATATTTTTGCCCAGTTGCCACCCATATTCTTTTGTAAGAAGTCTTTATTTTGTGGTGAAAAACTTGTCGGCTCCGTTCCTGCGATTTTTCCTGTCCAACTACCTCCACTCATTAACGACCAAGCTTCGACAGGTGAACCATTTCCAGTATATTTCGTGTCATATTCATCTGGTAATCCAAGATCATGTCCAAATTCATGCGCAAACACACCTACAGCTCCATCTTCTGGTTCAATTGTGTAATCATGTGCTGCTACTTTTCCACCAAAGTAATCTACTTTTGATTTTGTACCTTCAATCGCTACTGGATCTACTGCTAATTTTGAACGATGTGACCAGATCGCATCATCACCTAATTTACCACCACCTGCTTCTTGACCAACACCAGCATGGATTACCATTAAATGATCAATTACACCGTCAGGTTCATTTTGATTCCCATCCCCGTTTGTATCATATCTATCAAACTGATCAAACTGAGATAAATCTAGTCCTTTCTCAGCAGCTGCATGCAAAGCTTCTTTCACTAAATCACGTGCACCTTTCGGACCTTTATTATCGTGACCACTGCTACCATCAGCTCCATAATCAGATGCTTTTCCTGGAACTGTTAGCCACTCCGTTACATATCCGTCTGTCGTATAACTACCACCAGACTGCTCTTCATAGTATTGTTTAAACGTTTTTACTTTTGAACCATCAAATAATGTATAAGGCTCCTTACCGAACAACATCTTTTGATAATGTTCTCTACTAAAGTCTTTCGAATACATATAACCTGGTGTTTGATCAATATTATTATGTTTATAATCACTAAATTCAACGAGTAGCACTAATACTTTATCCGATCGAACAGATCCTTTATATGGAGCTTGCTTTGCTTTTGAAGTTGGAACTTGCCCATTTAATTGCTTTTTATTTGGTTCTGGCTTTTGCTCAAGATTAATATTTTTTTCAGTCTTTTTTACATTTTCCTTTTCTTCCATCTTTTTCTCTTTTACTTTTTTTGTGAAATCAGACGTTTCTTGTGAGTGAGCATCTGGAAGAATTTCTTTGTTCGCCTGATCTCCTTGTTTCTTTTCAATATATTGCTCGACAGCCTTTTTCGTCTCTTCTTTAGAAGATGCTGGATTAATTGTTCCTCTTTCTTTCAAAGCTTCCGCTAAACGATCTTCTTGAATTAAATTGTAATCAATTGGCGTTGTAGACACATTCTCTTTCTCTTTTGCTGGCGTTTCTGCATATGCTAACGGCGCACTCATTACAGATGTGCATCCAATAATTGCTGCAATTGCTAATGATGACAACACTTTAAATGGGGCTTTTCTTCTCATTCCATTTCTCTCCTTTTATAAAACTTAAAATTCAGATAAATCGGTGCGTTTTTGTCGAAATCTCTGTTTACTACCCTCCCTATATAAAAAGACATAATTCTATAAACATTAAACTTTCTGTTATAGAATCATGCCCTCCAGTTTTCTGGTCAGACCCTCTATCTGTTTATCCCTTGGTTCAACTAATAATCAGTGTGCTGATGAACAAAGCCCCCACTGATTAAAGTTTCACTTTATATCGAAATATGAAAAATAAAGAGTTATGTGATATATATTAAATATCTTATATAACAAATTTAAAAGACAATATGCAAAATTGCATGAAAATTCTTTTAAATAAAAAAGAATCCTAGTCAATTAAACTAGGATTCTTGATTTTCTATTATTTCTCTTGTGTTTTTTCCCAATCAGCTAAGAATTTCTCAATTCCTTGATCTGTTAATGGGTGCTTCACTAATGAAGCAATTACGTTTGCTGGGATTGTTGCAATATGTGCACCGTTTAATGCTGCGTCAGTTACGTGAACGCTGTGACGTACAGATGCTGCAATGATTTCTGTTTCGATGCCATGAATTGCAAAGATTTCTGCGATTTGACGAATTAAATCCATACCGTTATGACCGATATCATCTAAACGACCTAAGAATGGTGAAACATATGTTGCACCAGCGCGAGCTGCAAGTAATGCTTGAACTGCTGAGAATACTAATGTAACGTTTGTACGAATTCCTAAATCTGAGAATGCTTTTACTGCTTTTAAACCTTCTGTTGTCATTGGAACTTTTACAACAACGTTTGGAGCAATCTTCGCTAATTCTTTTCCTTCTTCAATCATTTTATCAGCTTCTAAGCTAATTACTTCTGCACTTACAGGTCCTTCTATAAAGCTGCAAATTTCACGAATACGCTCATGGAAATCTACGCCTTCTTTTGCTACAAGTGATGGGTTTGTCGTTACTCCAGCTACTACGCCTAATGCATTTGCCTCTTTAATTTCGTTAATGTTTGCTGTATCAATAAAAAATTTCATTTGTTATTCTTCCTTCCTAATTTTCATTTTATATTTATTTATTTTTCTTAATAAGCTCTAATTCAATCGGAATAGATTTGTCCACTTTTTTACCTTGTGTTATCTCTTTTGCTGTTTGCATCGCCTTCTCTCCGATTAATTCCGGTTTTTGAGCGACTGTTGCAGCCATACGCCCATCGTTAACCGCTTTCACAGCATCTTCTGTTGCATCAAATCCAACAACTACTACATCTGTTTTTCCAGCAGACTTCAATGCTTCAAGTGCACCTAATGCCATCTCGTCGTTATGCGCAAACACGGCTTTAATATCACCATTTGCTTGCAAAATGTTTTCCATAACAGATAATCCTTTCGCTCTATCAAAATCAGCCGCTTGTTTGGCAACTACTTTTAAAGACTTATCGGCTACGTTATGGAATCCTTTCCCACGTTCACGAGCAGCAGACGATCCAGGGATTCCTTCTAACTCAGCAACGTTTGCTCCTTCGCCGACTAATTCACGAATGTAATCACTAGCCATTTGACCACCTTCGATATTATTAGATGCAATGTGAGAAACAACCTTACCTGAATTCGCAACGCGGTCTACTGTAATAACAGGAACATTTGCTGCATTTGCCGCACTTACCGCTGAAGCAACAGCATCTGAATCGGTCGGATTAATAACAACTACATCGACACCCTTTTGAATTAAATCTTCAACATCGTTCGTTTGCTTCGCTGCATCATTTTGCGCATCAACAGCAATCAATTCGATGCCGCTATCTTTCGCTTTCTTTTCTGCACCCTTTTTCAAAGTTACAAAGAAGGGATTATTTAAAGTTGAAACAGAGAATCCAACTTTAATAGTTTTATTTCGACCTTTATCGCTAGAATCCTTTGCCCATTCTGGTGGTTCCATTGAACAACCAGCAGTAATGACCATAATACATGCAACGAGTATAAGTAACCATTTCTTCATGAACTGTCCCTCCATTACGCTTCTTTTCGGCGATCAATTAATACAGCTAGTAAGATTACAAGTCCTTTTACAACTTGTTGGAAGAAAGAAGATACACCTAATAAATTTAAACCATTATTTAGTACACCGATAATTAGTACACCGATGAATGTACCAACAATCCATCCTCTTCCCCCAGAAAGACTTGTTCCACCTAATACAACTGCTGCAATTGCATCTAATTCGTAAGAAGTACCTGCAGTCGGCTGTGCAGAATCTAGTCGTGATGTTAAGACAATACCTGCAAGCGCTGCCAAAATTCCGGAAAGACCGTAAATCATTACTTTAATTCTCGTAACATTAATACCTGATAGTGCTGCTGCTTCTTCATTTCCACCAATTGCAAATGTACGACGGCCAAATGTCGTTTTCTTCAAAATGAAGTACAGTACTGCGAAAGCGATCATCATTGTAACAGCTGGTACCGGAATACCAAGAAAATAACCGCGGCCAAACATTTGGAACATTAAATGATCACCAAGACCAGTGATCGGACGTCCGTCCATATAAACAAGCGTCAACCCACGAAAAATAGTCATTGTTGCTAAAGTTGCAATAAATGGAGCTACTTTTCCTTTCGCAATGATGATACCGTTTACAATCCCCATTACAAGACCTGCTAATAGTCCAACTGCCATTGCAAGGAACGGATCCATGCCACTTGCCATCATTCCAGCAACAAGTGCACTTGATAATGCTAAAATAGAACCTACCGATAAGTCAATACCCCCTGTTAAAATTACGAAGGTCATTCCGAATGCAATAAGCGCATTAATCGATACTTGACGCAGTATATTAAATAAATTTGGAATTTCAATGAACGCTGGATTTAAAACTGTAATTACGACGATAATTAATACTAAACCGATTAAAGAACCGAGTTGTTGTAATACATTCCCCTTCTTAGCCATCCTTACTCTCCCCCTGTAGCTAGTGCCATAATAGACTCTTGTGATGCCTCATCTTTCCCTAAAATGCCGCCGACTTTTCCTTCATGAATAACAAGAACTCGATCACTCATTCCTAAAACTTCCGGAAGCTCAGATGATACCATAATAACGGCATCGCCTTGCTCTGTAAGCTTATTCATAATAGAGTAAATTTCTTTTTTCGCTCCAACATCGACACCTCTTGTTGGCTCATCTAAAATGAGTAATTGCGGATGAATGCCTAGCCATTTTGCGATTACAATCTTTTGCTGATTTCCACCAGAAAGAGATTTCACTGCCTGCTCTCCGCTAGATGCTTTCACATTAAGAAGCTTCATCATATCCTCTGTAAACTGTTGTTCTAGCTCATTGCTTAGAACACTTCCCTTTGAAAGACTTTCTAAATTCGGTAAAGCTAAATTTTCTCTAATTGAAAAATCTAACACTAATCCTTCAGACTTTCTATCTTCTGTAATGAAAGCAATTCTTTGTCTAATTGCATCTATCGGACTATCAATCTTTACTTCTTGTCCATTTATAAAAATTTGTCCAGAATCTAAAGGTTCATAACCAAATATCGCTTTCATAATATCAGTACGACCAGCCCCCATCAAACCAGCTACACCAAGGATTTCACCTTTCCTCACTTGAAACGAAACATTTTCAAATTTCCCTTTCTTCGTTCCGTTACGCATTTCAAAAATGACATCACCAATTTGACTATTTCGCTCTGGGTAACGTTCACCAATGCTGCGCCCCACCATCATACTCACTACTTCATCAAATGATGTTTCTGGAATTAATCTCTTTCCAACGTATTCTCCATCACGCAAAATCGTAATGGCATCACATATTGAGAAAATCTCTTCCATACGATGCGAAATGTACACGAATGAAACACCTTCTTTACGTAACTTATTGATTACTGTAAAGAGCGTTTCGATTTCACGATCCGTCAGTGCCGCAGTAGGTTCATCCATAATAATAACGCTCGCGTTTGTCATTAACGCTTTCGCAATTTCGATAATTTGCTGTTGTCCAACCGATAGTTCCTCTGCTAACATAGCACCTCTTACATGCAATCCTAGCTCTGCTAGTTGCTGCTGCGCAATCGCGTTCATTTGTCGAGTGCGTAAAATACCTGTTTTCCCATACATTAACTCTTTACCAAGAAACATATTTTCAGCTACTGTTAAATTCGGTAATATGTTTAGTTCTTGATGTATAAATGCGATGCCGTACTCTTCAGCTTCTTTCGCATTTTTAAAGGTGCGCTCTTGCCCATCAATCGTGATTGTCCCATCATCTTTTTTGTATACACCTGTTAAAATCTTCATGAGCGTTGATTTACCCGCTCCATTTTCCCCCATCAATGCATGGACTTCTCCTGTTTCAATCATAAACTGTGCATTCTTCAAAACAGGATTGCCATTGAACGCCTTTGAAATGTTTTTCATTTCAATATGCATTCCCATCACTTCCCTTTATTAAAAAATCACGCCTGCATGTAAAATTACATTTGCATAAGGCGTAGCCTCGCCTGTACGAATAATCGCCTTCGCTTTCTTTGTATGCTCTTTAAATTGTTCATGAGATACATACTCAAATGCTGGCTCTATTAATTTTTGCTCGATCTCTTTATTTACTTCCGCATTATTTATAATGACTTCTTCTGCTAACGTCACTTTTTCAATTGCCATATCATCAGCTACAACTTGTAACACCTCTAAAAAACTCGGTTTTCCAATCTCAACAGCTAAATCAATTCGTTTTACTCCATCCGGAATCGGTAACCCGCAATCAGCAATTACAACCGTATCTGTATGCCCAAGTGAAGCAAGGACTGCCGCGATTTCACTGTTTAATACACCATGCTTTTTCATCCAACAATCACCTGCACTTCACGTACTCGATCTCTCGTTGGCATACCGCCCTGTGCTCCAAGTTTCGTTACAGAAAGACCACCGGCAATATTCGCGAAACGAATTGCTTTTTGAAGTGTCTCTCCTTCAGAAAGTGCAACTGCTAACGCACCATTAAATGTATCACCAGCTCCAGTTGTATCCACTACATCAACAGCAATGCTAGGAACATGTACAATCTCCGTGCCATTATGGAAACGAACACCGTTAGAACCTTCTGTCATCAATAATTTATTTGGATACTTCGCCAATAAATCTTCAATTGGTGATGTAAAATCATCTAATACGATGCGGCACTCATGTTCATTTGGCGTAATATAAGTTGCTTTTTCTAAAATTTCTTCTGATAAAACTTGTGCTGGCGCTGGATTCAACATAACAGGAATATTATGTTCCTCACAAATAGCCAATACATATTTTACTGTTTCAAGTGGAATTTCTAGTTGAAGAACAACCATATCCGCTTTTACAAGAAGGTCTTTGGAGCGATCTACAACTGACTTATTTACAAGAGCATTTGCCCCTTGTACGACAACAATACTGTTATCTTCTTCTGCTAAAACGATATGAGCAATTCCTGTCGTTCTATCTGTAACCGGTACCACATAATCGATAAAAATGCGTTCGTTCTCTAAATTTTTTCTAACTACTGTTCCATAATCATCATTTCCTACCGCTCCAACCATTGCTACATTTGCTCCTAACCTAGCTGCAGCAACTGCTTGGTTTGCCCCTTTCCCTCCTGGGATTGTATGAAACGCTTCACCAATTACTGTTTCTCCTGCTTTCGGCCGTTTTTTTGAAACAGCCACTAAGTCCATTGAAATGCTTCCTACTACTGCAATATTTGGCATCTGTTTCATCTCCTTACTTCGTTGTATTTCGTTCTATAATTTCAATCGGCAAACGATAGTGTTTCTCTTCTAATGTATTTCCTTCCATTTGCTCTAACAACAACTCTGTTGCAATTTTCCCCATTTCATATATCGGTTGTGCAACTGTTGTAATAGATGGATACATCATTTCTGTTAAAGAAATTCCATCAAATCCGATAATTTGTAAATCATCTGGAATGGCAATCCCCTTTTGAAGTGCAGCCTTTACAATACCAATCGCAATTAAATCATTCCCAGCAACAATACCATCAATATGCGGGTATTCTTCTAATAATTCCATCGCTACACGCTCACTATTTGCTGGCTCAAACGTACTCTCCGCAATCATATACGAAAGATTATTTTGCGTAATAACGTCTACAAAACCTTCAAAACGTTCATTTGCAGTACTCACATCACGTGGTCCGCGAATATGTGCAATATGTTTACATCCTTTATCTAGTAACAACTTTGTCGCAGCCTGACTTCCTGCATAGTTATCTGCATATACAGTAGGAATACGCTCATTAAACATACGGTCAATCGCAACAACCGGAACAGATAAATTCATGTAATTAACACTATTTTGTGGATTCGTTGCTACAATAAATCCATCTACATTATTTTGTCTAAGTACATCAATGTATTGTTTCTCTTTTTCTAAACTTTCATCAGAGTTACAAAGGACAACTGTGTAACCTTGTTTATGTGCTACATCTTCTACGGCACGTGCAACTTCTGGAAAGAACGGATTCACGATATTCGGAACAACTAAGCCAATTAAACGAGACTTTTTATTATACAGTGAACGCGCTACTGTACTAGGCTTATAATCTAACATCTCTATTGCACGCTCTACCTTTTTTAATGTATCTTCATGAACATATCCATTTTTATTTAGAACTCTGGAAACGGTCGCAACAGATACTCCCGCTAATTTCGCAACGTCTTTAATCGTACTCATTCTCTTTTCTCCTCATTTCATGTAACCGTTTACAGAAAATAATATAACGTATTTCTAAAAATACGTCAATCATTTCTCACTAAAAAGCTTTTAAGGTTATACTCAAAAAAGCACCGCCATAAGGCGATGCTTCTTCATTACGAGTATGATACAGTTTTTTCTTTTTCTTCAACAGCAGGCTCTTCAGCATCTTTTTTACGATCTGATAGTTTAATTTTTTGTAAGAAAATCGTAAAGATGGCACCTACTACGATAAATACTAATCCTGTTAAGAATACAGTATGAAGCGAGTCTACTAAAGAGTTTTTCAAAATAGGTACAATGCTGTTAGCAAACGCTTCTGGCATTTGTTTTAATGCCTCTGGGCTAAATAGCATCGAATATAAACCTTGTGGATCTGTGTGAATCATATCTTTAAATTTCGTTACCATTTGTCCCGCTTCTTTCGGGAATGTATCTAATACAGGTACTAATTTATTTGTTAACGTTGTACCTGAAGTGTTATTCATAATTGATCCTAAAATTGTAATACCAAATGTTCCACCAATTTGACGGAAGAACTGACTTGATGACGTTACGACACCAAGGTCTTTTTTCGGGAAGCTTTCTTGTAACGCTAATGTTAATGTCGGCATTACAAGACCCATTCCTAAACCGATAACCATCATATAAGAAGTAGCTGTAAGCTTCGTTGTGTGCATATCCATCGTTGTTAATAACCAAAAACCACCGGCCATAATAAGCATACCTGCGATAATTTGTGGTTTTACACCAACTTTTAATACAAGTTGCCCACCGATAATACTCATTACAATCATTGTAATCATCATTGGAGTCATAATTGTTCCTGATTCAGCAGCACTTACTCCTACAATACCTTGCATGAAGAATGGTACGAACATAATCGCGCCGAACATTCCAATACTCATAAAGAATCCAATCGCATTCAGTATTGTAAATGTGCGATTTTTAAAGAAATGCATTGGTAAAATCGGCTCTTCAGCTTTCGTTTCAACAATAACAAAGCTAACGATACCAATTACAGCTAGTGCGAATAAACCGATAATTTGCCAAGAATCCCATGCATAATCTTTTCCGCCAAACGTTAGCGCAAGTAATAAACTTACAACACCTAGAATCATCGTAAAGATTCCAGCGATATCAATTTTAATTGGTCCTGTTTGTTTATGTGATTTTAATCCCATTGCAATAAAGATTGTTGCTAAAATACCAACCGGTAAGTTAATGTAGAATACCCATCTCCAGTTCACTGCATCTACAATCCAACCACCAACTTGCGGTCCAATTACAGAAGCAAGACCGTATAACGCACCAAAAATACCTTGCCATTTCGCACGTTCTTTTCCCGTGAACATATCTCCAATAATAATCATAGCCATTGGCATCATAATACCGCCACCAAGACCTTGAATACCACGGAAAATAATTAATTCTGTCATACCATTCGCCATACCACATAACGCCGAACCAATCATGAAAATAACTAGCCCTGTTATATATACGTTACGACGACCAAGTAAATCCGCTAATTTACCTGCAATTGGTACAACTGTCGTTGATGTTAACATATAAGCTGTCGTTAACCATGTCATTAAACTTAATCCGCCTAGGTCACCGACGATACGTGGCATTGCTGTACCAACAATTGTTCCATCTAATGCAGCAAATAGCATCGCGATTACTAAACCGATTAACAACAACTTTCTATTTTGATTTTCTTGTTGCTCCATGTAATCTCCTCAATTCCTCTTAGTTATTCTCTTTTTTCTCTTGTGTCCCGCAAATAATGGTTTCTAACTTCTCAAAGAGACGTAATAAATCTTCTCTTTCTTGCAACTCTAAATGTGAAAAGTATTTTGCAATATGCTCGTTGCGAGCTGTCATTGCCTCTTCTACTCTAGCTTTCCCCTTTTTCGTTAACTCGATGATGACAACACGACGGTCATCTTTGTCGTGATAGCGTTCTACAAGTTCTTGATCGATTAGACGATCAATCATCACTGTAATCGCGCTAGGCTTCACATACATCTTTTTTGCTAATGTTGTCGCTCTTGAAGCCCCATAATGATCTAAAATCTTTAAAATATAAAACTGCGGTGGTGTAAGTCCTGTTGCTTGCATTTGTTCTAATAACTCCGTCTGCATTTTCTTTCCAATCGAAAAGGCAAGAGCTTGAATTTTATCGATATGCGTCATATCATTTGGCATGTTATCCACCTCTTATTTAAACAATAAAATATTTAACGTATTTAAATATTAATCCCGCGAACAAAATCCGTCAATACTTTTATTTATAAAAACGTTTACATTTTTGTCACAAAGTTGTATAATTTTCGACGAAGTTAATATTGACAGTCACGGAGAAACGGAGTACACGGCTATGAATCATAAAAAAGGAAACTTTTTTATATTTCATGGCCTTTTTATGTTCTCTGTCTTAAAACGCTTCGAATTAATTAGGGGGAGGATTTTCATTTTATGTTTTTCACACAATTATTTAAACCTGCGCCCCACGCGGAACGCTTACCAGCTGATCGCGTTGATAGCGAATACCGTAAATTACGTTTACAAGTATTCTTAGGTATCTTCATCGGTTATGCAGGTTACTACTTTGTTCGAAAAAACTTTTCACTAGCTATGCCATACTTAATCGAGCAAGGCTTTAGTAAAGGGGAACTTGGGGTTATCCTTTCAGCAGTATCTATCGCTTACGGATTAAGTAAATTCTTGATGGGTATCGTATCCGATCGTTGTAATCCTCGCTACTTTTTAGCAGCTGGGCTATTTTTATCAGGTATCATTAATATTATTTTCGGCTCATTTTCTTTCATTACAACGAGCATTATACTTATGTTTGTACTTCAGTTTTTAAATGGATGGGTACAAGGTATGGGCTGGCCTCCTTGTGGCCGTACGATGGTTCACTGGTTCTCTATTAGCGAACGTGGTACAAAAATGTCTATTTGGAACGTCGCTCATAATGTCGGCGGCGCGCTTATGCCTTCTCTTGTAACATTAGGCTTATACTTCTTCGCAGATGACTGGAAAAGTATTTTTTACTTCCCAGGTATTCTTTCAATTTTAGTTGGTATTTATGTATTAATTACGATGAAAGATACGCCTCAATCTTGTGGACTACCTTCTATTGAAGAGCATACTGGAGAATATCCACCAGATGAGAAAATAAAAGATCGCGAACGCGAACTTTCGGCAAAAGAAATTTTATTTAAATACGTACTAAACAATAAGTTTTTATGGTACATCGCTATTGCGAACGTTTTCGTATATTTCGTACGTTACGGCGTTGTAGACTGGGCTCCTACTTATTTAGTAGAAGAAAAAAGCTTTACTCATAGTAGCTCACGTACTGCTTACGCTCTATATGAATGGGCTGGTATTCCAGGTACACTTCTTTGCGGATGGATGAGTGATAAACTATTTAAAGGACGTCGTGCACCTGCTGGTATTTTATTTATGGTTGGTGTATTTATCGCAGTTCTTGTTTACTGGTTAAACCCTCCTGGTAATCCAATGGTTGATAGTATCGCACTTGTCGCAATCGGATTTTTAATTTACGGACCGGTTATGCTAATTGGTCTACACGCTCTAGATTTAGCACCAAAGAAAGCTGCTGGAACTGCAGCAGGCTTAACTGGATTCTTCGGTTACTTAGGCGGAGCTGCTTTCGCTAGTGCCGCTATGGGCTTTATCGTAGATGCATTCGGATGGGATGGCGGATTTATCTTATTACTTGCATCTTGCATACTTGCAATGTTCTTCCTTGCCCTTACTTTAAATACAGGATCAACAAAACAAAAGCAAGCTTAAGTACAAATATTATACTTATCAAAAAAAGAGAGACCATTCTTTCCAGAATGCCTCTCTTTTTTCTACATATAAATCTTTTTTCTTACAAAAGATTTATTTTCCTCTCATATATATGTTAGCGCTTCCAAATTACTTCAACACCTAATACAACTGCATTCCACTTTTATATAAAAATATTTTTGAATATTTTTTCAACTTATCCTTGTCAAACATTGTCAATTTATATTAAAATAACAACATACAAAATATTTAGTTTTTTCAGAAAAGATGGAGGGATAGCCATGAAGAATCCACTTCTTCGTATTGAAAACTTGCAAACTTCCTTTCGTATACAAGATCAGTATCATGCAGCAGTTGATGATGTATCCTTAACTGTTCATGAAAATGAAATTGTTGCTATCGTTGGTGAGTCAGGATGCGGAAAAAGTGCACTTGCCCTTTCCATTATGCGATTGCATAATGAAGCAAATACAAAATTACAAGGGCAGCTTAACTATAGAGATAAGGATCTACTAACCATGTCCGCCGCAGAGATGAATAAAGTACGCGGATCAAACATCGGTATGATTTTCCAAGAACCTCTTACAGCACTCGATCCTCTTATGACAGTTGGAAAACAAATCGAAGAAAACTTAGACTACCACACAAGCCTTTCAAAAGTTGAAAAGAAAGAACGCACCTTAGAACTACTCCATCAAGTTGGTATTCCAAAACCAGAACTTACATATAAACAATACCCACACGAATTATCTGGCGGAATGAGACAAAGAATTGTTATCGCAATTGCAATTGCTTGTAAGCCTGGACTCATCATTGCAGATGAGCCAACAACCGCTCTAGATGTAACAATTCAAGCTCAAATATTAGACTTACTAAAATCCATTCAAGAACAAACAAAAATGGGCATCATCTTAATTACACACGATTTAAGCGTCGTTGCCGAAACCGCCGATCGTATTGTCGTTATGTATGCAGGACAAGTTGTAGAAACAGGAACAGTAGAAGAGATTTTTAATAATCCTCTTCATCCATACACTCGTTCCTTATTAAACTCAATCCCGTCTGCATATGCAGAAAAAGAAAAGTTACACGTGATTCAAGGGGTTGTTCCTTCGTTGGCGAAGATGCCTCGCACGGGTTGCCGTTTCCAAGCTCGAATTCCATGGATTAGACCTGATCACCACGAGGAAAATCCAATTTTGCATGAAGTAAAGCCAGACCATTGGGTACGTTGTACTTGCTACAAGCATTTCAACTTCCAAGATAAGAAAGGAGATGACGTAACTCATGGCACTGCTTAAAGTAGACGATTTAAAAGTACATTTCCCAATTAAAGGTGGTTTCTTCGGACGTACATTAGATTTCGTGCGCGCTGTCGATGGCGTAAGTTTTGAATTACAACCGGGTGAAACATACGGAATCGTTGGTGAATCTGGTAGTGGTAAATCAACAACAGGTAAAGCAATTATGCATTTAACGAAAGCGACAAATGGTAGCATTCATTTTAACAATAAAGACTTAACAAAGTTAAGTCGCTCTGAGCTACGTGAACAACGAAAAGATATTCAAATGATTTTCCAAGATCCCTATTCATCATTAAATCCGAAAAAACGTGTTCTCGATATTATTGCTGAACCTCTTCGAAATTTTGAGAAGCTCTCACCTGATGAAGAACGTAGAACCGTTCAAGAGTATCTTAGTATAGTTGGATTAAACCCAGAATCTGTTTATAAATATCCACATGAGTTTTCTGGTGGACAAAGACAGCGAATTGGTATTGCACGGGCACTTACATTAAAACCGAAGCTTATTATCGCGGACGAACCTGTATCTGCACTTGACGTGTCGGTACAAGCTCAAGTTTTAAACTTCTTGCAAGATTTACAAGCTGAACTCGGACTAACATACTTATTTATTAGTCATGATTTAGGCGTAATTCGCCATATGTGTGACCGTATCGGTGTTATGTATCGCGGACGCATCGTTGAAGAAGCAACAAGTGCAGAAATTTATAATAATCCACAACATATTTATACGAAGCGCTTAATATCAGCTATTCCTGATATTCGTCCTGAAAACCGCGAACAACAACGTAAATTACGTCGTGAAGTAAGCGCTGAATACGAAAAATCATACGAAAACTATTTCAACGAAAATGGTCGTGCTTACGATTTAAAAACAATCTCGCCAACACACCGGGTGGCATTACCTTAAGGGAGTGATAAAACATGTGGAAGTTTATATTACGGAGATTTTTAGTGATGATCCCGCAATTATTCGTGTTAAGTATACTTGTCTTTCTACTAGCTAAAGCAATGCCAGGCGATGCCTTAACCGGCAGAGCAATGAATCCAAAAGCGGATCCAAAAGTAATTGAAGAACAACGTGAAAAGCTTGGATTAAATGACCCAGTTACAACACAATATGTTCGCTGGATTAAAAATGCAGTCCAAGGTGACTTCGGTATTTCCTATGCACACAAAATGAAAGTAACCGAGTTAATTGGAGAACGCCTTGGAAATACAGTATCTTTAGCACTTGTTATTCTTATTCTTACTTATTTAATTGCCATACCACTAGGAGTTATAAGTGGGCGGTGGAATGATACATGGGCTGATCGACTCATTACCATTTACAACTATCTAGGTTTTGCTACACCACTATTTATATTTGCACTCGTTATGCTCTTCCTATTCGGATTTAAGTTTGCAATATTCCCAACCGGCGGTAGCGTAGATCCTCAAGTTGCAACAGGAACATTTGCTTACTATTTAAGCAAATTAAATCACATGCTACTACCAGCTTTATCAGGGGCATTAATTGCAACAGTTGGTACTGTTCAATATTTACGAAGCGAAATTATTGATACGAAACATAAAGACTTTGTGCGTACAGTAAGAGCAAAAGGTGTTCCAGAATCAAAAATCTATTCTAGACATATTTTACGCAATTCATTCTTACCAATTGCAGCCTTCTTAGGCTATGAAATTACAGGATTAGTTGGCGGTGCCATCTTCTTAGAAAGTATTTTTAGCTATCCAGGAATTGGACAACTATTTATACAATCTATTTCTCAACGTGATTTTAGTGTAATAACTGCACTCGTTATGTTTACTGGATTTGCAACGTTACTTGGAACTCTCCTTTCAGATATTATTCTAAGCATCGTCGATCCACGTATTCGTATTGATTAATGGAGGTGAAGAAACATTATGTTAGCAAAACCCGAAAAACAAACTGAAGTTATTCATTACGAAAAAAGCCCTTCCGGTTTCTCTATTATGTGGCGAGAACTTCGTAAAGATAAATTAGCAATGTTTTCACTTTTTTTCCTAGCAATTTTATTACTAGCAGTCTACGCAACATCTTTTATTATGAAACAAGAAGATATTGTACGAGTTGATTTATTCGCTATTTATGCTCCTCCCTCTGCTGAACATTGGTTAGGAACAGATTACGGAGGACGCGATATTTTCGGTCAACTTATTATTGGTACACGTAACTCATTTACAATTGGATTAGCAATTACTATTCTTTCTTGTTTAATTGGTCTTTCAATTGGATTAATTGCCGGTTATTTCGGAGGAACTATTGATAATATCATTATGCGCGTTATCGACTTTGTTATGGTTTTACCATTTTTAATGCTTGTAATTGTATTTATTACACTTGTTCCTACGTTCAATATTTTCACTTTCATTTTAATTATGAGCGTGTTCTTATGGACAGGAAAAGCCAGATTAATTCGCTCAAAAGTATTAACTGAAAAAGAACTCGATTATGTCTCTGCATCTAAAACTTTAGGAACACCAAACTGGAAAATCATTCTTTTCCAAGTACTACCTAACTTAAGTTCAATTATCATTGTTAGCGTTACATTAAATCTTGCTGGAAACATCGGTATTGAATCTGGTCTAACTTTCTTAGGATTTGGTCTACCAGAAAGTACACCAAGCCTTGGTACACTTGTTAGTTATGCTAGAAATCCAGATGTATTACAAGAGAAATGGTGGATTTGGTTACCCGCATCAATCATGATTTTAACATTGATGCTGTGTATAAATTTTATTGGTCAAGCGCTACGCCGTTCGGCCGATGCAAGACAAAGAAAGGGATAAGGGGTGGAAGAAATGACAAATAAGCCAAAGTTTTTCAAAGTATTAAGTACACTTGCAGTTTCAACATTACTACTTTCAGCATGTGGGGGCAGTGGTGGTAGTGAAAAAACGAGCAGCACAAAAAAAGTAGATACAAATAAATTTAGTGCATCTGTTAAAAATGATAAAAAGGAAATTAAAGATGGTTCATTAACATATGGTCTTGTTTCTAACACACCATTTGAAGGACTTTTAAATTTCGCTGTATATGAAGGAGATCCTGATAACCAAGTCATTACAATTTTCGATGAATCTTTATTATCAAATGACGAAAACTGGGAATACACAAATGATGGCGCTGCTACATATGAAATTTCTGCAGATAAAAAGACAATTACACTAAAAATCAAAGATAATGTAAAATGGCATGATGGAAACCCTGTTACTGCTGAAGATTTAGAATACTCTTATCTAGTGATTGGTAGTAAAAAATATGCCGGTTCTCGCTATGACACTCAAATGCAAATGATTGAAGGTATGGAAGATTACCACAATGGAAAAGCCGAAAAAATTTCAGGTATAAAGGTAACGGATCCAAAAACAATTTCGATTACATTTAAAGAGCCGAATCCTTCAGTGAAAACTGGGCTTTGGGCATACCCTCTTCATAAGAAATATTTAGGAGATGTACCAATCGATAAATTAGCAGAATCTGATAAAATTCGTAAAAACCCAATTGGTTTCGGACCTTTTAAAGTGAAGAAAATTACTCCAGGAGAATCTGTTGAATTTGAACGTTTTGATGATTATTATGGTGGAAAACCAAAACTGAAAAGTATGGTTTTAAAAGTTGTTAACCCTTCCGTTGTTAACGCGTCCTTAAAAAATGGTGATATTGACATTGCTGAAGTAAGTGCAGATCAGTATCCAAATGTAAGTAAATTAAAAAATGCACAATTAGTCGGTAAAACCGATTTATACTATAGTTATATCGGCTTTAAATTAGGCCATATGGATAAAGAAAAAGAAGAAGTAGTGATGGATAAGGATAAGTTTAAAGATGTTCGTGTACGTCAAGCAATGGCTTATGCTATTGATCGAAAAGAAATTGGCGAAAAATTATATCACGGCCTACGTTATCCGGCTAACTCACCAATCCCACCATCTCTACCAAAATATCATAACAATAAAATTGGTGCCTATGATAAAGATGTAGAGAAAGCTAAAAAGTTATTAGATGAAGCTGGCTATAAAGATACGAACGGAGATGGATTCCGTGAAGATCCGAATGGTAAAGAATTTAAAGCTAATTTCTTATCAATGAGTGGTAGCGATGTGAGTGAACCACTTGCAAAATTCTTTATTCAATCTTGGAAAGACATCGGCCTAAAAGTAGAACTTCTTGATGGTCGCTTACACGAATTCAACTCATTCTACGATATGATTAAAAAAGATGATCCAAAGGTTGATCTTTTCGCTGCTGCTTGGGGAACTGCATCTGATCCAGACCCTTCTGGTATTTGGGCTAAAAATGCAGCGTTCAATTACACACGTTGGGCTACTGACAAAAACACAGAATTATTAAAACAAGGTATTTCTCCAAAAGCTGCTGATGAAAAGTACCGTAAAGATGTCTACGATAAATGGCAAAAATTAGTTCATGATGAAGTACCATTAATTCCACTTCATTATAAATTTGACCTAAAAGGTGTAAATAATCGCGTAAAAGATTACAAATATACACCAGAAGATCAATATAAGTGGGGTAAAGTTAGCGTAACGAGCGATAAAGCAGAAACAGAGAAATAATAAAATAGCTCCTGGCACTGAGATACATGCCAGGAGCTATTTTTTATTTACAATCCTTTTCTTACTATTTATAACAACCAATTCCTTCCCTACTATAAAATCAAAAAATTTGATGAAACACCTTTATTAAAACAGCTAACGTAACAGATGCAGCAAATCCTCCTAGACAAATTAAGCTTACCCCTTGACTATATGACAAATTTTGAAATGATTTCATTGCTTCCATCCTCCCTATCTCCCCTTTGATACTTTTATTTTACCAATGGGAAAAATTTCATAACATCGATTTCTCTAACAACTAACTTACAAATTTGTAAGTTAACATCTTTTCAACTTATATATCTAGTATTTCCACAAATAAGAGTTCTTTATACATAAAAAAGACCTCAGTTATACTAAGGTCTTCATTACATTCTATTTTATTTTATAATCATCATCGGACATTTCACTCGTTTTGCTATTTTATGACTTACACTACCAAGTACCATTTCTTGCAGTGTATTTAGCCCTCTGCTTCCGGCGATAACAAGATCTATATCTCCTGTATTTACATATTGAACAATTGTATCTCCAGGATCACCATGTAATATCGTAATTGTATAAGATATGTTCTCTTTCTTTAATAAAACTTCAATCTCTTTTAATTTATCTTTTCGACTAGCCGATATTGTTTCTAAATCTGTTTGACCTTGTATAATATCTGATTTTGCCGTTCTATTATCTACTACGTACACAACTTCAACATTTGTTTCTGCGCTACATTTCGCAATATATGTTGCATGTTCCGCTGCTCGAAGTGCATGTTCAGAACCGTCACATGCTAATATAATTTGTTTGTACATATGCTGAATCCCCTTTTCGTTATCCTACTCGTATTATATAATAAAGCCTCCTAAAAAGGAGGCTTTTAACTAGCAATTCTTTTATTATAAGTAGCTAAATTTGCAACAAGTTTTGAGCTACGTTCATTTAATCCTGTTATACTTACTTTCACACCACTTTGCTCATACTTTATGATAACTTTATCAATTGATGCCACCGCTGAATCATCCCATACGTGCGCATGAGTAAAATTCATTTCAATTTCTTTTACATCTTCATTAAATGAAAAATTATTTATGAAATCGGCTGTGGATGCAAAGAAAAGTTGACCGTGAATTTCGTATATTTTCTTATTTTCAATATATAAATGTTTCACGTGAATCTTTGCCATATTGAATGCAAATAACACCGCACTAATTACTGTTCCGATAATTACACCTAATGCTAAGTTATGTGTAATTAGGACAATCACAGCTGTTACGATCATAACAAATGCGTTTCCTTTTGGTACTTTATGAATCGTTGTTACAGAGTTCCAATCAAACGTTCCGATTGAAACCATAATCATAACTGCAACTAAAGCTGCCATCGGAATATGAACGACATAATCTCCTAAAACGAATAGTAATACGATTAAAAATCCGCCCGCTACAAATGTTGATAGGCGACCTCGTCCACCTGATTTAATATTAATAACAGATTGGCCGATCATTGCACATCCTGCCATTCCTCCGAAAAATCCAGCAACGATGTTTGCGATCCCTTGTCCGCGTGCCTCTTTATGCTTATTACTTTCTGTATGCGTCATATCATCTAAAACTGAAGCTGTTAATAAAGACTCTAGTAAACCAATGATTGCAAGCATAACTGCATAAGGTAAAATAATCCCTAATGTTTCTAATGTAAATGGCACATCAGGAATACTAAAGAACGGTAATTCTTTCGGCAGGCTTCCCATATCCCCTACTGTTTTCAACTGTAATCCGCTCATAAGTGCAATACTCGTCACAATAATAATTGAAATAAGCGTAGAAGGTACAACCGTTGTAATACGTGGAAATAAATATATAATTGCAAGTCCTAATACAACGAGTGCATACATTTGCCAAGTTGCATTTTTAAAATGCGGTAATTGCGCTGTAAAAACTAAAATTCCAAGTGAATTTAAAAAACCACTCATAACAGATTTCGGAACAAACTTCATAAATGAGCTCAGTTTGAACACGCCAAAAATAATTTGGACGATACCTGTTAATATTGTTGTAGCAAATAAATATTGCAAACCATGATCTTTAACAAGCGTTACCATTAATAATGCCATTGCACCTGTTGCAGCTGAAATCATTCCAGTTCTTCCGCCAACAAATGAAATGGTAACTGCAATACAAAAGGCTGCGTATAGTCCAACTGTTGGATCCACGCCTGCAATAACAGAGAAGGCTATCGCTTCAGGGATTAATGCTAAAGCAACGACAATTCCTGATAACACGTCCCCTCTCACATTAGAAAACCAGTCATTTTTTATCATTTGAAACAAAATACCACTCCTCTACTCCTTTATAATTTGATTTTCTCCATAAGAAAATCTAGCCGACTGCACGAAAGCTATTATATAACGAGTAGAAGATTTTTTGCTATGTAAAAGTTTCCTAAAGAAAAAGACGCTACCTTAGTAGCATCTTTTCTCATTTCATTAATGTCCACCGTGTCCTTGACCACTTTCCTGAACAATTTCTAACCTCTCATCTAGTATTCCTTGTGTTTCAAATGAAATATCACTCGTACTTCCTAATAAGAAACCGTGATTATATGGTCCAAGTGTTGGATCATCTTTAAACTTCGGCTGAATGCTTGCAAGGAAGTCATACACTGGTTGTGAAACTTTACCTTCTTCTAATAATACAACAGGTGCGTGTTTACCCATATGTGAAAAAGGTGCCCCAGCAACTGCTAAATCTGGTGTTTTGCTTGAAACAAATGACACACCGTGACCAGGTTTTGTGAATCCCCAGCCAAATTTTGTTTTTTCATCTTTAAATTTAGCGAACGCAATCGAGTTTTCTGTAGGGGTCTCTCCACTAATACGCGTTACTTTCCCGTATTTGCTTAACTCTTTTTCTACTTCTTTTGAAACAATTTTTTCTGGCCCTAATACATATATATTTGCTTTATCTTTTCTCATCTTTAATGCCTCTATTGTCGCTTCTGGCACTTTATTCTTTTCTGTATAGAGTAGTGGTTCCGGCATATGAGAAATCCAATTTACAGCGGGTGTTGTATATAAACGTCCTTCTTCTGCAGATGAACCGATAATAACACTATTTGGATAGCTTCCTGTTATATCGGCATACTCCTTATCAACATCTTTCGCAAATATAGCTGGGTCCGTTTCTTTTATTTGTTTTACTTTATAACCTTTTAATTGTTCAAGCGCGCTAGTACCTACATCCCCCATCACCATAATTTGTGTTCCATCTTTCGTTCCGATTGGATTTAATCGTTTTATTTCTTTTAACGTCATTTCCGGTATCTTTTCTTTTTCTATAAATAAAATCGGCCCGTTATTCGGATGATGAATAAGGTCTGCACTCGCAATACCTAATTGCCACTCGCTTGCTGGTACTAAAATAACAGCACCCGGCTGGTTCTCTTTATGGGTTGCTGGCCATATCGTTTGCGAAGTTAACACTGCCATTTGCAGGGGATCATTTGTATTTAACCTCGTCACATTTTTTAAACTTGTCGTTAATAAATCATACGATTCCCCTTCGTTCATTTCTTTTGGTGCCGTTACCTCCTGATTCATTTTCATTTCCTTTTGCTCTGTTTTTTTCTCTTTTGTAGATTCATGGTTTTTATGGTCTGTATTCGTTTGTCCGCATGCAGCAAGACCAACTGCTGTAATTATTGTTATCCCAAAAATTCGGGTCATTTTTTTCATTATACCGCCTCCGTATTAATCATTTTTGAGCCAATATGATTACCTAAAATGTAATTTCAACTCCACAATAACAAGCAATTCTGAAGAAATTATGCAGACACATCATAATCTGCACCATTTCTTCATGATTTTGCATTACACTTTAAGTAACGATTATAAATATGGAGGGCTCTCTATGATTGATATACTGCTCGTAGACGATGAACCGAGAATGCTTGAATTATTAACGCTTTATCTTACCCCAATTGGATATAACTGCGTATGTGCGACTTCAGGAGAAGAAGCTATTTTACATATAGAAAATCGAAACTTTAAATTTGTTTTACTCGATATTATGATGCCAAAGATGGACGGATGGGAAACGTGCAAAAAAATCCGATCTTTTAGTAACATTCCTATTATTATGGTTACAGCTCGTGATCAAACAGTAGATGTCGTTCAAGGATTAAAACTTGGAGCCGATGATTACGTAACGAAACCTTTCCATGAAGAAGAACTTTTCGCAAGAATTGAAGCCGTTTTAAGACGTACAAATGAACATAAACAAATCCAATATCACGGTATTGTATGGGATGAAACAAAACACTTCGTTTCTGTCCATAATGAAGAACTCCTTCTCACACCAATTGAATTTTCTTTACTCGGATTATTTTTACGCCATGTGAACTACGTATTAAGCCGTGATCAGCTCATCGAACGAATTTGGGGGTTAAACACAAATACAGAAGATCGCACAGTCGATTCACATATTCGTAATTTACGTGATAAATTGCGAAAAGCAAATTTCCCTATTGATTACCATTTAAAAACTGTTTACGGAGTCGGATATCGATGGGTTGATACTCTAGATTAAGGAGCAAAGCAATGAAGCGAATTTCTATTCAGCTCGGATTTTATTTTTTGATTGTTACACTTTTAATCGAAAGTGTTCTATTTGTCTCGCTTTATTATAGCCTTGTCAACAATAGAGTAAATGAAGAAATGACAGCTTTATTAAAGCGCGGAAATAGTCACAGAGATGTCCTTGAAAAGTATTTTGATAAGCAAACAATCTCCCATGTTGCACTAATGGAATCCGAAGCCGAAACTACTGTTGTTATTACAAATGCAAATAAGGAGGTACTAGCTAAATCCAATGAAATAAATACTACTATAAAAAAGCATATTGAAAAGATGCAAACACGGACAGATCATGACGGAGCAATTATAGAGAATCATTGGAAAACATCTAATTATATATGTACAGTTAGCCCCATTGTAGTGGCTGGAAAAACGGAAGGATACGTATATATGTTTCTCGGGACGGAATCAATCGAGGAAATGGTTAACGGGCTAACAAGACAATTCATTATTGCCGGAGTCATTACGTTTCTACTAACAGCCATCACCATCTTTCTATTATCACGTTTGTTAACAAAACCATTGTTACACATGAAACATGCAACTGAAAAAATGAGTAAAGGCGATTTGTCCGTTTCGTTAACAACTACTCGAAATGATGAAATTGGTGAACTAGCATCATCTATTCAAACGCTCGCAAATGATTTACATTATATGAAAACAGAGCGAAGTGAATTCCTAGCAAGTGTTGCTCACGAATTACGAACACCGTTAACATACGTAAGAGGTTATGCTGACATTGCTTTAAAAGAAAGCACCTCTCCTGAACAACGTTTACGATATTTATCGATTATAAAAGATGAGTCTGATTACATTACAAACTTAGTTCAAGATTTATTTTCACTTGCACAAATGGAACAACATAACTTTTCTATTCAAGTAAAGGAAGTGCATTTACACACCTTCCTTACTCGCATAGCTGAAAAAGTAAACGCCATGTATAAAGAAAGATACATTAAAGTTTCTTTCTCTTGTTCTCCTACACTGCTAGTAAACTTAGATGAACAGCGATTTGAACAAGTTATAGTAAACATTTTAAATAACGCTTATAGACATTCAAAAGAACATTCTCATATAAACATTTCTATTACAGAAGAACATAAACGTATCTCCATTACAATTGAAGATGAAGGCGAAGGTATCCCGCCTGAAGACCTCCCTCACATTTTCGACCGCTTTTATCGTGTTGATAAAGCTAGATCACGAGCTACAGGTGGAACTGGTTTAGGACTATCTATCGTGAAGGAAATTGTAGAGCTACACGGCGGAAATATTACAGTAACGAGTGAAGTCAATCACGGGTCTTGCTTTATAATTTCATTACCATCTATAAAGAAACACGACTATCATCAGTAGTCGTGTTTCTTTATCCCGCATTAACGGGCAGTAAGACCCCTACATCAAAATTCAGCGGAAGCAAAGAAGTTAGGTGGGGGATCAACTGCCCGTAAAAGCCCGATTGGTTCAACTAATAATCAGTGGGAGATGAACAAAACCCCCACTGATTAAAGTTTCACTTTATCATTTTACTTTATAATATAAATTTACAAATTGCCCAAAACGTTTCGTATCCGTTAAAGTTAAATTAATTTCTGGATTCTTTTCTTTAAATAATGGAACACCCGAGCCTAATATATGCGGTGTAATCGTAACAATATATTCATCAATTAGATTATTTTTAAAGAATTCTCTCAGTAGCTCTCCTCCACCAACCATCCATATTTTAGATCCTTCTTGTGCTTTTAACCTTTTTGTAAACTCCACTACATCTTCATTTACAAACTCTACATGTCCGTTCGTGCCTTTTTCTGAATTAGAAAACACATAACATTTTTTATCTAAATACGGGAATGTCTCTGTATGCTCTACTACATAATCGTACGTTCTCTTTCCCATTATTATTGTATCAATTGTTTCATACATTTCTGTATAACCGTTATCTCCCTCTCCTTCCGTTTCCATTAACCACTCTAAATCATCATTTTCTTTCGCAATATACCCATCTAAGCTCGCCGCTATAAATAAAACTATTTCACGTGACATATCTTTTCCTCCTTGCATCTCATCTTGATAACATATGATGTAAACAATATACTAACAATAAAACATGACAATTTATGTCATGTTAAAAAGAAAAAAGGTGATACATTTGTCAAAAGCTAAACGCTTATTAGATATTCTTATATTTGCTTCTGCAAAAAAAGCATTTACAGCTCAAGAAATAGCCGATGAATTTAATATTTCCGTTCGTACTGTCCATAGATATATTTTAGATTTAAGTGATATAGGATTACCCATTTACGCTGAACAAGGTCGCAACGGAGGATATAAAGTATTAACAACTAGGGTCATTCCACCTATCTTATTTACCGAAGAAGAAGCAGTCTCCATCTTTTTTGCCTTTCAATCTTTAAGCTACTACAGAGACTTACCTTTTAACACAGAAATAAATTCCGTTACACATAAACTATATAGCTCCCTACAACATGATGCGAAAGCGAAAGTTGATAAAATACGTTCTTATATCGCCTTTTGGAATCCGAAGAGAACAATTGAGACCCCACTTTTAAACGAAGTGTTAACAGCGGCTATTGAAAATAAAAATTTACACTTTCAATACGAATCTAAATCAGGGATAAAAACAAAACATGTTCATCCGATTGGTGTATATGCTCACGACGGGTTATGGTACTTACCGTCCTATGACTTCGGTAGAAAAAAAGTATTACTGTATCGCGTTGATCGTGTTCTCTCAATATTATCGATGGAAGAAAATACAGATACATTCATGAATTTAGAAGAGTGGTTTGCCTCTAACTCTAACGTAGTACACAATCCTACTCAGTTACATGTTTTACTGACAACAGAAGGCGTACGCCAATGTAAAAGCGTTCCTTATCTTGAGGAATTCGTTATAGTAAACGAGGATGGGACAGGATATATAAATTCAACAATTAATAAAGGTGAGATTAACTTTATTACTCCTTTATTTTATAGACTTGGAAAAGATGCAAAAGTTTTAGAACCGAAAGAATTGACAGATGGTTTACTTATACGTGCGAAAGAAATTTTACATATGTATGAAGACGAAAAAAGCTGCTAAATATAAGCAGCTTTTTTCTTCGATTTGTTTCTATTATTTTGATTGTTGACGAATATCGAACCACCAACGATTTTTCTCATTCATATTCTCAGTGCCACTAGACCCACTGTAACGGAAAGCATCAAGGAAGATTGAATCTATCTTATCCTCATCTACAAAATAACCTAGATTAACCTTCACAGTTTGTCCTGGTGTGATACTGCCAATATTGTAAAAGCTTTTCCCATCTCCGTGAGGCTCTAAATAATCAACTTCTCCCGTCATAATACGCGTTGCATCCATTCCCTCTTCTTTAGCGTATTTCCATGCATTCCCTTCAAATTTAAGCTGCTTTATGGATGGATGCATATAGATTTCTTCTGTTGCCTGTTTACCAATATTTCTCACTGTTGTTGTTAAATAGACAAATTTAACATTAACTAATTTCGAATCTACTAATGTATCAATTGAATCTTTACCATTCCCTAGTTTATATTCATCTCGTCTGTACGATAGTAATTTTCCCATCTGATCTAAAGCCTTATTCTTGCTTAATATCTCTAGGCCAAGTTCATTAAAATTCTCTTGTTTAAAATCTTTAATTGAATCAAAGACTTCAACTTTTTCTATCACATATTCAATTTGGCTGTTATCCATAGATATCGTTACTGGAACCTTTTGTCCTATATGAAATAGTCGTTTACTATCTTTTTTCAATGGAATCACCTTATTTTCTTTCGGTTCAGCTGCTTTGGTAAAGCGATTTTCATCATAATCTGCTATATATGATGCCTTTTCTTTTGACGTAGGCTCAAGTGAAATACTCCCTAACACATCTATCATTTGTTCTTCGTTTACATCGGATCCAATATAACTTTCTAACATAATCCCTTCTTTCTCAAAAAAGAGAAAGACCTTTCTGTCAAACATTACGTTGTTGTTTCCAGTTTCTTTATGGACAATTACTGCTTTCCTGCCATTTATCTCTTTTTCTTCATAACTTTTTGAATATAAAGTTTGAAAATCCGCATTTTCTCCCACTCTCGAAAGAACGAATGAAAACCCGCCCATTGCGTCGTTATCTTTAAATGAATATTTCATAGCACTATCATCGATTGCTTCCATATTTTCTGGCAATTTACCTATTTTCAGCTTATACCACTTATCACTCTTTTTTGAGTCCTTATTTTTTACCGACACATTTACTTCGTAATTTTGTTTTTGAACAATCATATTATAGACTTTCACTGCACCAAAAACAGTTGTTGGCATACCAATTAATAAACAGGCAGCAGCGATTAACATACGATGTCTTTTACGCTTTTTCTGTGGTCGCTCGCCTCTCAGCTTCATTTCTTCCATAAACAATTTCTTTTTGCGCGTATATGTATGTGAAAATTCATGTTGTTCTTCGAGTTTATCAAAATCATCTAAAGCAATTTTTTCAGCAAGTTCATATATTTCTTTGGAGTTCTTTGAATTCGTCATGTTGTATACCTCCTATCATATTTTGGACTCGTTTTCGAGCACGCTCAAACTGCTTGCGGACATTGGCCTCCGTTATCCCCATGACACTTGAAATTTCTTGATACGTTAAGTTATAGAAGACTTTATACTTAAACACCTGTCTATTAGACTCATTTAACTCTTTTAACAATGCATCAATTTGAAACTCGGACATTACACGTTTTTCCCACTCTTCAATATTTTCATCTACTGTTTCTGTTGATTCTCTTTCATATTCTTCTAAAAATGTTTCATGTCGTCTATTTTTCCGATAGCTATCAATCGCCTTGTTTTTCGCAACCCTAAAAATGTAGCGTTTAAGCTCTTCAGTACTCAAGCTATGGAGCTTTTCCAAGTTCTTATAAAGAGTAATAAACGTCTCTTGAACCGCATCTTCAGCCTGTTGAATATTATTTAAAATAGAATAAGCTACATAATAAATTTTTTGTTCATACAACTCATATAGCTCTTCCATCTTTTCATAATCGTTGTTTGTAACTTTCATATAATTCCTCCTCTCACTCTATATAACGAATGAGCACTGTAACTTTGTGACACTGCAAAATCTTTTTATAGATAAAATTTAATAATAGAATAAGCAAAAGCCCAATTTCTCTATTGTAACTAAGAAATTGGGCTTTTTAATATTAGAATTTTCCTGACTGTATCTCTAAGAAAAATTCTTTTACACCTTTTCAATATGCAGTATTTGCTCTATCGCTTCTTTTAACAAATTCTTTGTCTCTTCAAAGTTATGATTCTTCTTTTCCTCCGTTTGCACCGTATAAAACTCAGCAAACGAACGCTCTTTATATCTTGGTACGACATGCATATGGTAATGTGTTAACTCGTTAAATACTCCACCATTTTGACAAACTGTAATTCCATCTGGTTTATATAATGCCTTAATCGCTTTTGCAATCAGCTTAGAAGCATCCATAATTGATCTTGCTACAACGTCATCTAATTCGTCTACTTCTACAACATGCTGCTTTGGCACAATTAAAGTATGTCCTGGGTAGAAAGGCGCATGATCTAAAAAGCAAGTTACATAATCATCTTCATATACTTTATATATTTTTTTCTCTTCGTTTGCTAATTTACAACCTAAACAGTCCACTACACTTTCCCCTCTTTCTAAAAACATAAAAACGTGAGAATACGGCTCTCACGTTTTTATGTTTCATTTTATTAGTTCAATTGTTTCCGTAACTTTTATACTATCTTTTACAGATTGAACAATCGTGCAATTTTTCACTGCAAGCTGCAATGCTTTGTCCAACTGCTCTTCTGTAATGTTTTCCGCTTTAATTTTATAGTGCAAATGAACACTTTCAACTGGTTTGGATAAAGCTTCACTTCTACCAATTTCAGTTTCGATCGTAAACGTATCGTATGTAATACGTTTCTTTTCTAAAATTGTTCGAAAGACAATTGCACTACATCCTGCGATAGAAGAAACGAGTAATTGTAACGGTGAATACCCGTTTTCTTTTCCAATCGCTAATTGAGCGTACGATAAATCTGCCTTTATATCATCGTGTTTGATTGTTAGTTTCATTTGTTTTGTCCATCTCCACTTTCATCGGTTTCTGCTGTTTCTTACTCATATAATAATAATATATATAGCAGAAAATGATAAATGGAATACCGCAGTATAACGCCATTCTTTGTTCAGGAATAAACGCTAAACTAATAACAACGATGCTATTTGTAATTAAAGCTAAAATTGGAACAATCGGATATAGTGGTGTTCTATACTTTAAGTCCTCTAACTTTCCTCCGCCTTTTATATACTGACTTCTAAAGCGAAGTTGCGATAAAGCAATAATGATCCAACTTGAAACAGCCGATAAACCAGCTATCGATAATAAGTACATGTATACTGTATCTTCTGCAAGGAAACTTGTGAATAGAGATAATCCAGCTACCGCAATCGTTACGACTAGCGCTGTAATTGGAATACCACGCTTATTTACTTTCTGGAAGGAAGTTGGTGCCATTCCTTCATTTGCAAGTGACCATAATATACGTGTCGCTGCATATAATCCAGAGTTCGCTACAGATAATAACGCAGTAATAATAACGAAGTTCATAATATCAGCTGCATATGGAATACCGATTTTATCAAATACAACTACGAATGGACTTTCAATTACGCCTGCTTCTTTCCAAGAAATTAATCCTACTAAAATTGTCATTGTTAAAATGAAGAATAACATAATACGCCATACTGTATTACGGATCGCACGTGGAATTGTTTTTTCTGGATTTTCACTTTCTCCCGCTGCAATTCCGATTAACTCTGTTCCTTGGAACGAGAAGTTAACTGTAATCATTGTAAGTAATACGGCAGCTAGTCCATTTGGGAAAAGTCCACCATCGCTTACAAAGTTAGAGAAAAGAGGTGCTGCTTCTTTTCCGTCATATGATATAAATCCTAATAATGCACTACCACCAAGAACAACAAATGCAAGGATTGTAATTACTTTAATACTAGAAAACCAAAATTCTAATTCGGCATAACTTTTCGCCGAAATTGCGTTTGAAGCATATAAAACAACGCCGAATACAAGGCACCATACCCAAACATCAACATTTGGAAACCATCTTTTCATCATTAAACCGATTGACGTTAATTCTAGTCCTACTGTTACTGCCCAGCCAAGCCAGTATAACCAGCCGATCATAAAGCCCGTTCCTGGTCCAATAAACTTCGTCGCATACTTTTGGAAAGAACCTGAAACTGGCATTGCTACCGTTAACTCTCCAAGACAAAGCATTGTTAAATACATAATAAATCCGCCTACTAAATATGAAAGGATGGCTCCCCCTGGTCCAGCCTGATTAATAGTGTAACCTGAACCTAAGAAAAAACCAGTTCCGATTACACCACCTAGTGCGATCATAAATAAATGTCTACTCTTCATCGTACGATGTAATTTCTCATTCGTTGGTTGCTGCATCTAAATCCTCCCCCTACCATACCCCTATGTCTTGTTAAAATTTTCTGATAATAAAAATATACACGAAAGCGATTACATTTTCTATATAAAATTAAAACTTTTCTGATAAAATAATATAAAAAATCTAATTATTGCAAGATTCAGATTCTATTTAGAGGAAAATAAGGATAAACAAGGAAAAAACCCTTACATATATTGTAAGGGTTAACGAAGTTCTAATCTTCTCGATAAAATTGATAAACTATAATTTACGATAAAATACATACAAGCAACTACTATAAACGTCGGAATCATATAATTTACATTTTGCCCGCTAATAATTTGAGCATTATGAATAAGCTCTGGTAGTGATATAACGACTGCTAGCGCTGTATCTTTCAGCAATGAAATAAACTGACTGACAAGTGGCGGGACCATTCTTCTTAATGCTTGTGGCAAAATAATATGCCACAGCGCTTGAACATACGTTAATCCGGAAGACCTCGCTGCTTCGATTTGCCCTTTTTCGATAGATAATAGACCACTTCGAACAATTTCAGATATCATTGCAGCTTCAAATATTGTTAAAGCAACAATTGTAGCTGTTATAATTTCTAATTTCAAGCCTGCTTCTGGAAGTGCAAAATACGTGAAAAATATAATTAACAGTAGTGGTAAGTTTCGAATCACTTCAACGATAATTCCTAATATTTGTGAGACGACAGGTATTTTCGTGTAGCGCAATATTCCTATTACACTACCGATAATAAAGCTAAGTACAATTGCTACGAGCGCTACCTCTAACGTTATAAGTAATCCTTTTAATAAAAATAGAATATGATCCCCTGTAATTGCCCCCTTAAAATCCATTTACACCGCCTCCTTTGCCAAGCGTTTTTCTAAATAACGCACTAGCATACTGAGCGGAATTGTTAATATTAAATAAAACATCCCGACAAATATATAAACATCAAACGTAACAAACGTCTTCGTTGAAATTAAATCTCCTTGATACATTAAATCAGTACCAGCGATAATTCCGAGTATGGAAGAGTTTTTTACTAAATTGAGAAATTGATTTCCTAGAGGAGGAATTACGATTTTCATCGCTTGAGGTAAGACAACATAATACATCGCCTGTACATACGTTAACCCTGAAGACCTTGCTGCTTCCATCTGACCTTTCGCGACTGATAGAATACCAGCGCGAATGACTTCCGCAATAAAAGCTGCCGTATATACCGTAAGCGTAACTGTTCCTGCTACAAAACCATTTAAAGTAATTCCTATTACAGGTAAAGCAAAATAAAATATAAATGCAATTAATACGAGTGGAATATTTCTTACAAACTCTACAAAAGCTGATCCTACCCAATTTAAAATACGAATCGGTGCAATACGCATTACCGCCAAAATTACTCCTAAAATAAAGCTTCCTATTAATGCAATTACACTAGACATAACTGTATACTTAAAGCCTTCTAAATACATATCAATGTTATTCGTTAGTATAGAAAAATCAGGCACATATTCTCCCCTCTTTCTTTACAAGAAGAGGATGAGCATCCCTCATCCTCTCACTCTTATTATTTATTCCAATTAAGTGTCACTTTATTTTTCTTGTTTTTGACCAATCCATTTCTCATACAATTTATCGTATTCTCCATTCGCTTTCATATCTTTTAGCAAGCTATTAATCTCTTTCGTTAAATCATCTGCACCTTTTTGCACTGCAATTCCGTACGGTTCATCCGTGAAAATTTTCCCTACAACTTCATAATTTGAATCTTGTTTTGCCATGCCGTAAAGAATTGCATTATCTGTCGTTAAAACATCACCTTTTCCTGCTTTTAATGCCGTAAATGCCTCACTGTAATTTTCAAATTCTAATACAGTCGCTTCTGGTGACTTTTGACGAATGTTATTTGTAGATGTTGAGCCTTTTACAGCTAATACTTTCACACCTTGTTTTATATCATCAATACTCTTAATATTGCTTCCTTTTTTCACAAGTAACGATTGCCCTGCTTTAAAATATACATCTGAAAAATCAACTTCTTTTTTACGTTCTTCCGTAATTGTCATTGTTGCGATAATTGCATCAATATCACCATTTTTCAGTAGTGGAATACGTGTTTTAGATGTTACTTCTTTCAACTCTAGTTTCTTTTCGTCCCCAAGAATTTTTTTCGCAAGTGCCTTCGCGATATCAACATCGAATCCTTCTACTTGCCCTGTTGAAGGATTTTTTAATCCAAATAAATTCGTATCATTCTTCACCCCAACTACTAATTTCCCTCGTTTCTTAATTTGCTCAACAGCCCCGCCTTGCTTCGTATTTGTTTCCTTTGCCTCATCTTTTTTACTTCCGCATCCAGCAACAACAAGCACGAATAAACATGAAAATACGATTAAAGTAAATAACTTTTTCATTTTAAGCATGAAATTCCTCCTCTAATGATTTAGCACCCGACTTAAAAATAAACGAGCTCTTTCTTGTTCAGGATTTGCAAAAAATTGTGCCGGTGTTGTATCTTCAATAATTTGACCATCATCCATAAATAAAATCCGATCTGCTACTTCTCGTGCAAATCCCATTTCATGCGTGACAACGACCATTGTCATCCCTTCTTTAGCTAGCGTTTTCATAACATCAAGTACTTCCCCGATCATCTCCGGATCAAGAGCAGACGTAGGCTCATCGAACAGCATAATTTCCGGTTGCATCGCAAGTCCTCTAGCAATTGCTACCCTTTGCTGTTGTCCTCCGGATAATTGATGTGGATATACGTTAGCCTTCTCTGGGATTCCTACTTTCTCTAAATAAAGCATTGCTGTTTTCTCTGCTTCTTCTTTGGAAACTTTATTTACTTTAATCGGTGCTAATGTAATATTTTGCAGAACTGTTTTATGTGGGTATAAATAAAAATGTTGAAAGACCATCCCAATATTTCGCCGCAATTCATTCATGTCCGTTTTTTTATTGTGTACCTCTGTATTTTGTACAATTAATTCTCCATCTGTAATTGCCTCTAATTGATTTATACATCGAAGCAATGTACTTTTTCCTGATCCTGAAGGCCCGACAACTACTACTACTTCGCCTTTTTTCACTTGCACATTAATATTTTTCAAAACTTGAAAGTTACCATAATATTTATTTACATTACGAAATTCTATCAACATACTCCCCCCTTCCCCTAACAACGCATGTACATTCTTTTTATATTCAAAAATAGTCCCAAAAATAACTTTTAGCTTCAATTTGTCCATAAAAAAAAGCAAAGGGTTTCCCCTTTGCTTCTTCATTTCTATTCTATTAAGATACTTCTTCTTTCTTATCTTTCCCGTATTCATGCTCCCAAAAATCAGCATTTTTAATTCCTAATGGCCCTGGATCGAATACTGGATCTTTTCCTTCTTTTTTCTGTTTTTCATAATCCTTTAATGCGACTAATGCAGGTTTTTGTAATAGTAAAATCGCAATGATATTTACCCATGCCATAATTCCTACCCCAATGTCGCCTAAAGCCCAAGCCGTTGCTGCTGTTTTTATACAGCCATAGAATACTGCTCCTAAAAATACAAACTTTAGTATCATGGACAGCCAAGGACGATCCTTATCACGATTTAAGTACGCTATATTCGTTTCTGCAATGTAGTAATACGCCATAATTGTTGTAAACGCGAAGAATAATAGCGAGATTGCAACGAAACCGTTTCCAAATCCAGGGAAAACAGATTCTACCGCTGCCTGTGTATATCCTGGTCCTGGCTGAGCACCATTTAATTTATTAACGATAAAGTTTTTTCCGCTTGCATCAAATACGTTATACATGCCTGTAATAATCATCATAAATGCTGTTGCTGAACAAACAAATAATGTATCAATGTAAACGGAAAATGCTTGCACTAAACCTTGTTTAGCTGGATGTGATACTTCAGCTGCTGCTGCTGCATGTGGCCCAGTTCCTTGCCCTGCTTCATTAGAATAAATACCACGTTTTACTCCCCAAGAAATTGCTAAACCGATAATACCACCAAATGCAGCTTCTAATGCAAATGCACTTCTTATAATTAACATAAATGCTTCTGGCAATTTTTCAATATTCATAGCAACAATGACGCAAGCTACTAAAATATAACCTATTGCCATAAACGGTACGACAACTTGCGCTACGTTAACAATCCGCTTTACTCCACCGAAAATGATAAGAGCTAATACGACAACTAATATAGTCCCTGATACGGTAGTATTAATACCAAAAGCTGTTTCTAAACTTACAGCAATACTATTTGCTTGTACACCTGGTAATAAAAGTCCTGTTGCAAGAATTGTCGCTGCAACGAATACTAAAGCATACCATTTAACTCCTAGACCTTTTTCGATGTAATAAGCAGGCCCACCACGAAACTGCCCTTGATGTTTCGTCTTATATATTTGCGCGAGTGTTGATTCTACATAAGCTGATCCTGCCCCTAAAAAGGCTACTGCCCACATCCAAAATACAGCTCCTGGTCCACCGAATGCAACCGCTGTTGCTACTCCAGCAATATTTCCTGTTCCAACGCGTCCTGATAATGAAAGTGCTAACGCTTGGAATGAAGAAACACCAGCTTCTGATTTTTCTCCTTGAAATGTCAGCTTCACCATTTCTCCTACGTGCCTTACTTGTAAAAACTTCGTTCGAATGGAAAAATATAAACCTACTCCTAAACATAAATAAACAAGTGCTGGACTCCAAACAATATTATTTAACCAATTTACGAAAGCTTCCAACATTCCCCCTCCTTCTTTATAAAGAATATTCAGAATACATATAAAATTATAAGTGTATACCGAATCCAGGACAATATTATTTTAATAAAGTAAACATATTTTTGTATAAAAAAACAAAGTATATATTTGTTTTATATACTTTGTTTTGAACTAAATGTATTATATATTCACAATTGCTTCTCTTTTAATAATTCTTTCGTATAGCTCTTCTGATAATTTCAAGAAGTTATCAGGCATATCTTTCCCTTTAAACTTCTTTTGAAGCGTTCCATATAAACCTATATCACGTAAGCGTAAAAATAGTGGTAACGATTCATACCAACTACCCTCCAAACTATGCTCATATTCGTATCCTTTTCTTAACACTTGTAACTGTTTACGAGCAAAATCTGTCTTCTCTTCTGCTGTCCACGGTGTAAATAGAACAGAGTAGTATAGAACCATCGCTAAATCATGTATAAAGTAATTATAAGCTGCATCATCAAAATCAAAGATTGTTAGCTCTTTACCATCATAATGAAAATTACCTTGATGGATATCACCATGCATAAGACCGAACGTTTCTCTTTCAACTGGAAGAGCCTTAATTTCATCCATTAATACCGCTGCAATCTCTTTCACTTGACCATCTTCTAATTCATTAACAATTCCACTTTCGTCTTCTTCCCACGTATCACGGTAGTCTGTTTTAGGATATTCCATTGTAAGGCGATGCAGTTGCCCAATCGCTTTTCCCCACGCTTCAAAATAAGCATCTCCCCAATAAGGCGATTCTGCTCCTTTTACTGGCTCACCTTTTGCATATGTAAATAAAGAAGCGAAAAAGAATGTCCCATCCTCTGCTACGATTTCTTCTACGAGATTTCGAGACGTTGAATAAAGAGGTCCTGCTACCTTTGCCCCATTCTCCGCAACATATCGTAAAAAATCTAGTTCAGCCTCTACCTCTTGTTTAGAACGATGAGAAGAATGTGTTAAACGTAATACGTAATCTTCATCATTATCACCCTTCGCCTTAAAAATATAATTCTCAAAATCTCCAAGTGGCTTTTCTTCCACTGTTACATGAAACAAATTCGCTGCTCTTTTTAAAATCTCTTTCGTAAAAACACGTTCTACAGCTATTTCCATATATATCCCTCCTATATATCTTCTTAATTCGACACAAATGTTAGAAGTACTGCTATGAAATTGAATAATGCACAAAAGACAATGTAACGTAACCTTCAATCCTCTTTTTTTAAAATAATTCAAGCATAAATTTCTCACAAACGACAAAAATTAACAGAAACAATTGCACTTTAAGAGAGGTGGAAATTATGACAGAGCAAAAAGAACAACAAGAGAGTAAAAACCAAAAGCATATGTTTCCATCACTTCCGGAGAACATTAATTACATTGAAAATAAACTTTCTCATTCTGATGATATAAAAAAATTAGATCTCCCTTTTCAAAACGGAAAAGGAACAATCTTATATATCGAATCTTTAGCAGATCCAAATCTAATTCATCGGTTAGTCCTTGAGCCATTATTAACGCGATCAGATTTATCTTTAGATAAAGCTTTTTCTACGTTAAATATGAAAAAAGAAACGAATTTAAATTATGGGATACAACTTTTATTACAAGGTAAATCCTTATATTTTCATGAACACGTCGACAGTTTTTGTATTTTCGAAACAGCCTTATCTTTAAAGAGAGATATAGCAGAGCCTGATAATGAAGGAGTTGTGCGCGGTCCACATACTGGTTTTGTAGAGGATCTAGCAACTAATTTAACCTCTATTCGTAAACTCATTAAGAGTCCAAATTTAGTTGTTAAGTATTTTACACTCGGTGAAGAAATGCACACGAAAGTGGCAATTACTTATATGCAAAATATAGCGAATGACGATTTAGTTATAGAAGTGAAAAGAAGATTAGAAACCATTAAAACGGATGCACTTATGCCACCAGGATACATACAAGAATTTATAGAGGATACGTCTTTCTCCCCATTCCCGCAGCAATTAAATACAGAGCGTCCAGATAGAACTGTTGCTAATTTAATGGAAGGGCGTGTTGCTATTTTATCTGACGGAGATCCAACAGCACTCATCGTACCGGTTACGTTATTCGCTTTTTATCAATCACCAGATGATTATAATAACCGTTGGATTGTCGGTTCTTTCGTCCGAATGATTCGCTTAGTAAGTTTTTTAATTGCCTTTCTCTTACCAGCTTTATATATTGCAACTGTCGCTTTTCATCCTGATGTGTTACCGCTCGAACTTGTGTATACGATTAAAGCTTCATTAGAGAAAGTACCGCTTCCTCCTATTTTTGAAGCTCTCTTAATGGAGTTAATTTTCGAGTTATTACGAGAAGCTGGTATTCGCTTGCCGAGCCGCGTTGGACAAACAATCGGTATTGTAGGTGGTTTAGTAATTGGGGATGCAATTGTAAAAGCTGGACTCGTTTCTTACACAATGATCATCGTTGTAGCTTTAACTGCAATCTCATCTTTTCTCGTTCCATCAAACGATATGAGTTCAGCAGTTCGGATTCTTCGTTTTCCATTAATGCTCCTTGCTGCCATATTCGGATATGTAGGAATATCATTCGGTCTCATTATAACTTTCGTTCACTTATGTCAGCTTCATTCATTTCATACACCATATCTTTCTCCTGTTGCCCCGATGCGGATTAAAGATATGAAAGATTCTTTCATAAGACTACCAATTTGGTCATTTTGGGAAAGACCACATGATCCAAAACCGAAAAAAATGCAGCGCCAACCTGTAACGAGAGAGGATGAGGACGGTGACAAACACGCAAAGTAAAATTTCACTTGTTCAATTTACCTTTTTCGTTATTCAATGCCAAATTGGGGTCGGTATACTATCTCTACCTAACCGGCTTCATCCGATAGCAAAAGGTGGTGGTTGGATTTCTGCGCTCATCGCGGGGCTTGCCATTCAACTTATTATTTTACTTATGTGGCTTTTCTTAAAACGATTTCCTGATGCAGATATGTATAAAAGTGTTTGTATGCTATTTGGTAATAAGTTAGGAAAACTATTGGGCTTTTCTTATGTTTTTTATTTTACCCTTATCGGTATGACGGTTATGTTGAATGCTTGTAACGTCATTAAAGTATGGGTTTTACACGCAACTCCGTGGTCTGCAATTCTCATATTATGTACAGTAGCTTGTTGTTATGTAGCTTATAACACATTTAAAGTCATCGTACGATTTTATGTCATGGCCTCTATTCTCATTATTCCAATGGCCCTTTTAATTGCCCTAGGGCTTTCACGAGCTGATTTCTCTTATATTTTTCCTATTACAGAAGCCGGATGGTGGAATATAATTCAAGCATCCAAGGAAACAATTACAGCCATGTATGGTTTTGAAATTATTCTTATCGCTTTCCCAAAAGTAAATGGGAGTTCTATTGCAAAACTGAAGGCCATTTCTATCGCCAATGGATTTGTAACTCTTTTTTATACTTTTACCGTTTGGATTTGCTTTATCGTATTTAGTCCAAAGCAAATTGAGCTTATTCCAGAGCCAGTTGCTTACTTATTACGCTCCTTGCATATTGGAATTATAGATCGAACGGACCTAATCTTCATCCCAATTTGGATGATAACAGTTGTCGCTTCTATTGCTAGTTATTACTGCGCTGCTTCAATCGGAATTGGACATATATTCAACCTTGCTAATCATAAAAAGGCTGTTCCAATCGTTGGTATTATTGCTTTTAGTGTAGCCTTATTTATAGATACACCTGAAGAATTAAAAGTAATTTCAACTTTCACTGATAAGTTCACCTATATTTTCATAGTTGTCCTTCCTCTTTTATTTCTACTTTATTCTGTGATACGAAATAAGAAAGGAGAACAGTATGTTCAAAAAAAGAGTTAAATTACTTTTAATATTATGTGCTAGTTCCCTCCTTTCTGGCTGTTGGGATCAAGAACCATTAAGGGAGGCAAGTTTAGCTTATAGCGTTGGAGCTGATATTACGGAAGAGAATAAACTCCAGCAAACAATCGAGCTCGTAAAAAGTTCAAGCGGAGAGCAATCTTCATTTGAGAATGAAATATATTCAGCAACCGGGCATAACATAATGGATACAGGCGATGCCCTAAAAAAAAATGTGACTGGGAATATTCGCTATTTTAAATATGGTGTTCAATTACTCGGAACCAAAATTCTAAAAAAGGGTATACTCCCCTATTTAGATGTCAGCTTTCGAGATCCAACAAACCCAACTGCTTTAGTAAAACTTATTGCAGTAGATGGTGAAACATCGGAGATACTCGAAAAAAAGAAAATAGGAAATTTACTAATTGGAGATTTTCTAAAGAAAAAAGTGAAAAGCTTAGAAGATATGAGTGTATTTCCAAAAGAAACTTTAGAAACAGCTGCTACAAAAATGTTAGATCCCGGTAAAGACTTTACCCTTCCTTCTATAAAAATAAAAGGAAAAGAAGTAGTTACAAACGGGTTAGCTTTATTTAACAATGATAAATTAACTGGGCATTTACCTTTGAAACAATCTGTTTTATTCGTGTTATTAACCGGAAAAATGGGAACAAGTGCCCGTATAACCCAAAAACTGACTAGTGATGAATCTGAGAAGACATCTGATTATTTAACAATGGAAATTAGTAATCGAAAATTAAAACGCGACTTAAAAATAACAACAGATAAAAAAGGAAATGTTTATGCTCACATTAAGCTCCAATTAAAAGTTATAGCACTTGAATCTCCAAGAGATAATATGTATACAATGGACGATAGAGAAAAACTAAATAAAGAACTTTCTAAACAACTCACGAAAGAAGCGAAAAAAATAACACGAAAACTACAAAAAGCAAATTGCGATGCTTTCGGTATTGGAAGACATCTTATCGCTTATCATCCTAACTTATGGAAGAAAAAAAATTGGAATAAAGATTATGCAAAAGTAAAATTCAAACCTGAAGTAGAAGTAAGCATTTTGTATAGTGGTGTCTTAAAATAAAAAGGTTGTATGCCGCTCGGGCATACAACCTTTTTATTTCGTATATCGATACACAATTGATTCATATGGTCTTAAGTTAAGTTTTGCAATATCCTTGCTGGCATCTTTATAATTCGAAAGTAGTACTTCTTGTTTCATTCCATCTAACTGAACGTGCGCTGGTACTGAATACGTTATTTCTTCTCCATAGAAGTTATTTATAACAAGTAGTACTTCACTTTCTGTAGTACGAGTATATGCCCAAATTTTAGGATCATTTTTATCCAAAATAGCATATTCTCCTTCTGTAAGAACATCATACGTTTTTCTAAGCTCTATTAACTTTTTATAATGATAAAATACGGACTCTTTATCTTCTAATGCTTTCTCTACGTTTATTTCTTTAAAATTTTCAGCCGCTGAAATCCAAGGTGTACTTGTTGTAAAACCACTGTTCATCTCTTCATTCCACTGCATCGGAGTACGAGAGTTGTCACGAGATTTTTGCTTTAAAATCCCTATAATCTCTTCTTTTGATAGCCCTTCTTTTAGCTTTATATCGTATATATTTAACGATTCTACATCACGATATTGCTCGATGGACTCAAATTTAGGATTCGTCATACCGATTTCTTCCCCTTGATAAATATAAGGCGTTCCTTGCAGCATGTGCATGGCTGTCGCTAACATTTTTGCAGATTCGTTTCGGTACTTTCCATCATCACCAAAGCGTGACACGATGCGAGGCTGATCATGATTACACCAAAATAACGCATTCCATCCTCCGCCCTTTTGCATTTCAATTTGCCAGTTAGACATAATCTCTTTTAATTTAATAAAATCAAACTCTGCTTTCGTCCACTTATCACCATTCGGATAATCTACTTTTAAATGATGGAAACTAAACGTCATGCTTAATTCATTACGCTCAGGATTAGAATATTTAATACAATTATCAATTGTCGTAGATGACATTTCTCCAACTGTAATGACATCTTTTCCTGCAAAAACATTTCGGTTCATCTCTTGTAAATATTCATGAACACGCGGACCATCTGTATAATACTTGCGTCCATCACTTGTCGCAGTACTACCTTCATCGTTTAAGAAGCATTGGTCTTTTGAAATTAAGTTAATGACATCTAATCGGAATCCTGTTACCCCTTTATCCAGCCAAAAACGCATCATATCATATACTTCTTCACGAAGTTTTTCATTTTCCCAATTTAAATCAGCTTGTGTTTCATCAAATAAATGTAAATAATATTGCTCCGTCTTCTCCTCATATTTCCAAGCAGATCCACCAAACTTAGACTGCCAATTATTTTTTTCATCACGCCAAATATAGTAATTACGATATGGACTATTTTTATCTTCCTTCGCTTCTTTAAACCACTTATGTTCAGTCGAACTATGATTTACAACAATATCAAGCATAATCTCAATGTTACGTACTTTCGCTTCTGCTAAAAGTTCTTCAAACTCTTCCATCGTTCCGTAAGATGGATCAATGCTGTAGTAATCACTTACATCATATCCATTATCATTTTGTGGTGATTGGTATATCGGTGTTAACCATATATAATCCACTCCGAGTTCTTTTAAATAATCTAGTTTCTCTGTAACCCCTTTTATATCACCGGTTTCTCTATTGTAATAACTATTAAAGCTCTTCGGATAAATTTGATAGACTACACTTTTATGCCAATCCTTCATGTTTAACTTCCTCCTACTTCTGTTTGACTCTTTTTGCAAATAACCATGTTAAAGTAAATGGGATTACAACTGCAATAATCATTCCTACAATAAACATTGGAATCGATTTCGGAATGATAGAAATAAATGCTGGCAATCCGCCAATTCCGATAGCAGGTGCTAATACACCATTTAATGTAATGAATATCGCTGCCACAGCAGACCCTATAATCGCTGCATAGAACGGGAACTTATTTCGTAAATTCACACCAAACATCGCTGGTTCTGTAATACCGAAGTATGCTGAAATGGCTGATGTTGATGCCATACTTTTATCATTTTGATTTTTAGAAATCCAGAACATCGCAAGTGCCGCACTACCTTGCGCAATGTTAGAAAGAGCGATCATCGGCCAAATAAATGTACCGCCATGTTGTGCAATCAATTGTAAATCAATTGCAATAAACATATGATGCATACCTGTAATTACAAGGGGTGCATATAACGCTCCAAATAATACTGCTCCAACTACTGGTACTGTTTCATATACACCTACTAATCCTACTGTTAATAAATCTCCAATATGACGTGTAACCGGACCGATAATTCCTAGTGCCAACACACCTGTCACAACGATTGTTGTAATTGGTACAACTAATAATTGAATTGCATTTGGTACATGTTTCTTTAAGAAAATTTCCACTTTACTTAATACAAATGCTGCTACTAAAACAGGTAAAATTTGTCCTTGATATCCTACCTTCTCAATTTGGAATAGTCCTAAAATATTGAAGTACTCAATCTTTTGACCCTCTAAACCAGTCGCTGCTTTTCCATAGTCCCAAGCGTTTAATAAGGCCGGGTGCACAAGCATTAATCCCATAACAATCCCTAGTATTGGACTACCACCAAAACGCTTCGTTGCTGACCACCCGACAAGTGCTGGTAAGAATACGAATGCTGTATTGGCCATCATATTAATTAAATCCCAAAGCCCACCTAAGTTCGGATAAACATCTAATAAATTTTTCCCATCAAAAAATAAGTCCTTTGCCCCTAATAGATTGTTAATACCCATTAGTAAACCAGCCGTTACGATCGCTGGTAATATAGGCATAAATACATCCGAAAATATTTTTACAAACTTTTGAGCTGGATTTAACTTCTGATTTCCAGAGTCTTTTACGTCAGCTACAGTCGATTCTTTCATACCTGCAAGCGTTATCAATTCAGCGTAAACACGATCTACATCCCCTGGACCAATTACAACTTGAAATATACCAGCGTTATGAAACGCTCCTTTCACTAATGAAACAGACTGTAATTTATCATTATCTATTTTACTTTCATCTTTTAAAGCGATACGGAGCCTCGTCACACAATGTGCAGCTTGTTCAATATTGTCTTTCCCACCAATATACTGCAACACTTCCTCTGCTGTTTTACGATAGTCTTTCCCCATATTCCCGTCCCTCTTTTCTTTTTTTGATACCGTTTACAATTACATATTAACTCGTATATATAAGTTAGTCAACACTCGTATATACGAGTTCGTGTTTTTTTTATAAAAAAAGAGATGAAACAATATTTTGTTCCACCTCTTTACTTCCTGCGTGCCACATCCGAAAAGTGAAAAATATCTAAACGGTGGCGTGATTCTGTATATTCGAACTGACTTCCATCATACAAATGTGTAAAGTTTTTCACAACGACAACATAGTCTGTTCCATTTAAATCTAAATACTTTCTGTCATCCTCTGTACATGGCTGTACTTCTATTACCCTCTGCGAATAACTAATATGTAGCCCAAGCTCTTTCTCGATGTATTTATAAATCGATGCTGTTGCAATTTCTTTCGTTAATCCTGGAATAAATTCAGATACAAAATGATTTATATCTAAAATTACTTTTTCTCCATCAATATTTCGTACACGTTTAATATGGTCAATCTCTGTTTTTTCTTTTACATTTAATAATTTCGCAATTTCTTTTGTGGCTTTTTCTTTGTCCATTTCCACAACTTCCGTAATACAATGACGTCCTAAACGTTCATTTTCTTCTTGGAAACTTACAATACCGCCAAAATTAAATTCAATATTTTTTCGCTTTAAAACAAAAACACCTTTTCCATGAATTTTTTGCACATATCCACGCTCTTGCAGTAAATCTACAGCTTTTCTTACCGTGCCTCGGCTTGCCTCATACTGCTTCATTAATTCTGTTTCTGATGGAATTTTGCATCCCTCTTTTAATTGTTTATTATCAATAGATTTACTGATTTCTGTATAAATTTGTTCATACTTACTCATCATCTACAATAGCCCCTTGTCACCTTCTAATTCTATATGTATTATAACATGCTTCACTCTTCTGCCAATCTCTCACTTATTTTCCAGTACAAGAAAAATATAGGTAAATATTTAATCTTTAAAACGTATTTTTATAAAAATTTTTATATTTTTCTTTTCATTCAAAAAAACATGTAGTATACTAACTTCAAAATCAGAGGAGAAAGGGAGCAAAGAACTATGCTTACTTATACAACAACTGTAGTTACATTTGCACAAAAACATCATCATCATACGTAACCCTTGAAACCTAGCGGAAAAATTACGCGTAGGTACAAGGGTTATTCCCGTTGTACCTACGTTAGGCAAAGAGCCATGTAGGTATTTTTTATCTACATGGCTCTTTTTTTATTGTCAAAAAGCTAGTAAAAAATGATGTTTAAGCAAAACTTACTACAAAGGAGTTAACAAAAATGGAAACGAAAAAATGGGGATTATGGGTTTTAACAGCATTTGTTATCGGGAATATGGTTGGCGGTGGCGTATTTATGCTTCCAGCAAATTTAGCACAAGTATCAGGTCCGATGGGTTCTACACTCGCATGGAGTATTACAGGCCTTGGCGTATTTATGATTGCACTTGTATTTGGAAATTTAGCGATTCGGAAACCAGAATTAAAGGCTGGACCACAAAGCTATGCTCAAGCTATGTTTCCTTCAAAAAAAGCTGGTAAAGTTGCAGGATATAGTATGGCATGGGGATATTGGGCTGCTAACTGGGCTGCAACAGCATCTGTTATTATTTCCTTTGCTGGATATTTATCAACATTCTTTCCAGTTTTACAAAGTAAGCAAATTCTTTTTTCAATAAATGGATTTTCACTGGAACTCGGAAAAGGATTAACTTTCCTCGTATGTAGCCTTATGCTGTGGGGAATTCAATATATTCTTTCTCAAAATATTGATCGAGCTGGAAACATGAATCTACTTGCTACCATTGCAAAAATTATCGGATTTACAATGTTTATTGTAATTACATTATTCATTTTCAATGCCTCTAATTTCGGAGACGGTCAAACCTTTATGAATGAAGCAGGACAATCCATCTCGTTAGGTGGACAAATCAATTCAGCTGCTATTGCAACACTCTGGGCATTTATCGGTATTGAATCAGCAGTTATGCTTTCTAATCGTGCAAAATCACAGCGCGATGTAAAAAAAGCTACGATTTTCGGATTAATTATCGCTCTTCTTATTTACATGTCAATTACTTTACTTACAATGGGAGCTCTTCCGCAAGATGCTTTAAAAGAGTCTCAAAAACCATTAGTAGACGCATTAAATTTAGCAATTGGAAATAAAGGCGCATATATCATGGCTTTACTCGCTCTTATATCTTTATTTGGATCTACAGTTGGCTGGATTGTTGTTAGTTCAGAAGTACCTTACCAGGCAGCAAAGAATGGACTTTTCCCTAAGTTTTTCGGGAAAACAAATAAAAAAGGTAGTCCTTCAAAATCATTATTGATTACAAATGTAATGACGCAAATCTTCTTATTTTCAACGATTTCTGGTACTGTTTCAGAAGCGTATAGTTTCGCTATCGTCGTAGCAACATTAGCCTATTTAATTCCATACCTTGTTTCTACTCTGTACCAATTCAAACTGGTTATTACAGGAGAAACGTATGATATAATGCCTGGTTCTCGAATAAAGGACGGAATCATCACTACATTAGCATTTATATACTCAATTTGGGTTATCAAAACAGGAACTGCTGACTTAAAAACGTTCTTCTTAGGAATTGGATTGTTCGTATTAGGTCTTATTCTTTATCCTGTACTAATGAAAGACTCACAAAAAACGGATTAAATAAAGAGAAGCTGCTGGCTTCTCTTTTTTATTAAAAATCTGTAATTAACTTTTCTTTTAGCTCTCCTACAGATAAAGGTTTCGCATAATAAAATCCCTGTACATAATCACAGCTCATTGATTGTAACAAACTCTCTTGCTCTACTGTTTCTACCCCTTCAGCAACTACTGCTAAATTTAAACTATGAGCAATTTCAATAACGGATTTTACAATCGTTCGTTCTGGTTGTGCATGATCATAATGAAATTCACGAATAAAATTACGATCAATTTTTACAATATCCAGTGGTAGTTGTTTTAAATAATATAAGGAAGAATAGCCAGTTCCGAAATCATCCAAAGCAATTAAAACACCCATATTTCTTAATTCTTGTAATGTAGCAATAATATAATCAAAATGGCGAACTGCAATGCTTTCCGTTATTTCTAATATTAAACGGTTCGGAGGAAAACCAGTTCTCTTTAAAATGCTACGTACAGACAAAATAAAACGTTTCTGCATTAATTGTTGTATAGATAAATTCACAGATAACTTTAGTCCTTCTTGATAATTTGGCAAAGTTTTAAACAATCGGCATGACTTTTCTAATACCCAGTCTCCTAGCTTTATAATAAGTCCAGACTCTTCAGCAACAGGGATAAATTCGCTTGGTGAAATAGGTCCGTCTTCTGTCATACAACGTACTAGAGCTTCTATACCAGAATATCTCTTCGTTTTCAAATCAATAATAGGCTGCAATGCTACATCTAACTCTTCATCACGAATTGCCTTTTGCAAAGCAAACTCAACTTTCATTCTACGATTTATTTTCGCGCGTAGCTCATCTGTAAAGAAACACGCAGCGTTTCTCCCCTGTTCTTTTGCACTATACATAGCTAAGTCAGAGTTTTTCAATAAAGTTTCCACATCTTGTCCGTCTTGTGGATAAGAACAAAGTCCTAGACTAGCTGAAATGTATACTTCATGGCCTTCCAGCATAAATGGTGCCTGAAAACATGACAACACAGATGTCGCTAACTGACTCATATCATCTTGTCTATGATTTTTTGTTAACAGCACAAATTCGTCGCCACCTAGCCTAGCCAGAACATCTTTCTCTCCTAGTACATAATGCAACCGTGAAGCAACTTCGCTTAAAAGTAAATCCCCTATCATATGACCTAACGTATCATTTACTAATTTAAAACGGTCCAAATCAAAGTAAATCATACCAAATTCTTTTTTATCTGCAATCAATTTATTAACGGTCGTTATTAATTGTAAACGGTTAGGCAAACTCGTTAAAGCATCATGATAGGCAAGTTCCCTATAACGACTTTCACTTAGCCGCAATCTATGTTCCGCTTCTTTTCTACTACTAATATCATTTCGAATTGCGATAAACTGGTATGGCTCTCCTTTTTCATTTAAAAATGGAACAATTGTTGTTTTGACCCAATAATATGTACCATCTTTTGCTCGATTCCGAATCTCACCTGTCCATACTTTCCCATTCAAAATACGTTTCCATAAGTCTTGAAAAAAGGTTTTTGGATGATGTCCTGAATTTAAAATACGGTGATCTTTTCCAATTAATTCTTCTCTTTTGTATTTAGAGATTTCACAAAATTTATCATTTACATATGTAATAAGACCTTTTCGATCTGTAATTGCAACAATTGAAGACTCATCTAATGCTAACTTTAAATCTCGCAATGAAGAGTCATATAATGCATGACCTCTCTGTTCTAGCATGCGCATCTCTCCTTGCTTCTATCTGACTAAAACACAACCTGTTTCTCTTCATAGAAATAGAGATATTTCATTTTCTAACACTAGCCCATTACATAAATTATCTTTTTAAATAGACCGATTAAAATAACATAATATTATTTGTAATAAAAAGCAATATTATACCGTTCCAATTATAACTAGTAGCTTCTCATCTCCCTAATTATTTCGCGCCTTATTATACTGCAATCCCTTTAAGTGGCTCTATGCAAGCCTTGTTTCCAACTAATACCACTCACATCTGATCTCTTTGTTTTTAATAACGAAATAGAAATTAGAACATACTACATAACTATTCACGAATAATAATATAAAACTCTACATCAATGTATATGTTTTTGAATTACAATAACAAAATATTAACATATTTTCACCTTAATTTTGGAAGTATTTTATAAATAAATACCGTATTAAACTAAAAAAGAGGATAGCCTCTTTTTTAGTTTAATACGAATATGGTATTTGCTGATAACCTGGGTATGGCATTGGATACGTTACAGGGTATGGTGATGGATAAGCTACTGGATATGGAGCCGGATAATATCCTCCACTTGTTGCACCTGTTAACGCACCCGCTGTCAGTCCGCCTAACACTCCTCCTGCAAAGCTTCCAGGGAAAAATCCGCCTCCCCATGAACTACCACCACCCCAGCCCCATCCGCCTCCGTGATGATGATGGTGATCATAGTGATTGTGTCCTCCATGGTGATGATGTCCGCCGTTATGATTATGCCCACCATGATTGTGTCCTCCATGATGATTCCGATAGTACAATCCATTATTTTCTATATAATTCATGTTTCTCCGCTCCTTTTCGATTTTTTCATTTTCATATGCGTTAAGAGTGAGATAAAAAATGGGATAGTACACTGTATGTAGGACAAATGCGGAAAGTATAGGTGAAATGTCTATATTTTGTAAAAAAAGCAAACCACCTTATAATAAAGATGTCATATTACATCTTCTATTTAAGAAGTCTATATTGAAAAAAGATTAGGGGAATTATATAGAAATGAAGAAGCCTATCGTTCAATTACTATTAATATTTACAATTGTATCTATCGTTCTGTTCCTATTAAATACATCGTATATCTCGTTATATACATTTGTCGGTGCTCTATGGTCCATCACAATCGTAGGAATTTCATTCGTTATTTTTATAGAAAATAGATCTCCACAAAGTACATTAGCATGGTTTTTAGTATTAGCACTTCTTCCTATTATAGGTGTGCTTTTATACGCTATTTTCGGACGCAGCCGCTGGAGAAGAAAAAAACATCTCCATCGTTCAGAAGAACAAAGAAAATTATTCCGTGAAATATTAGAAGGAAGAAGACTAGAGTTATTACTCACAGTCCCACTAAATGAACGTTCCTTACATTTAACAGAAGTCATACAAAAATTTGGAGGCGGTCCTGCCGCAGATAAAACAACTACAAAACTTTTAACAAACGGAGATCAAACATTTTCAGAAATTTTGCGAGCTATAGAGCAGGCAAAACATCATATACATATTCAATACTACATTTATAAATCTGATGAAATTGGTACAAAAGTTCGAGATGCTTTAATACAAAAAGCAAAAGATGGTGTTATTGTACGCTTCCTTTATGATGGCCTTGGAAGTAATACGTTAAGAAGACGATTTTTACAACCTATGAAAGAAGCTGGGATTGAAATTGTAGAATTTGACCCTATTTTTTCAGCTTGGTTACTTGAAACTGTCAATTATCGTAACCATCGAAAAATTGTTATTGTAGATGGAAAAATTGGTTTTACCGGAGGACTCAATGTCGGCGATGAATATCTTGGCCGTTCAAAGAAATTTCCTGTTTGGCGTGATAGTCATTTAAAAATAGAAGGAAAAGCATTATATAAATTACAAGCAATCTTTCTAGAAGACTGGCTCTATGCCTCTAGTGGTTTAAATACTTATTCCTGGGATCAATTCATGAATAGACAATACTTCCCAGGTAAAGAGATTTCAAATGCAGAAGGTGCTGTTCAAATCGTAGCAAGCGGACCAAGCTCCGATGATAAAAGTATTCGTAATACATTATTAGCTGTTATGGGCTCTGCAAAAAAATCCATTTGGATTGCTACACCCTACTTTATTCCAGATCAAGAAACTTTAACATTATTACGCTTAAGTGCAATTGCCGGAATAGATGTACGGATTTTATATCCAGGTAAAAGTGATAGCATCATTAGTGATCAAGCATCTCAATCCTATTTCACTCCGCTTTTAAAAGCTGGTGCTTCTATTTACAGTTATAAAGATGGTTTTATGCATGCAAAAATTGTACTCGTTGATGATACAATTGCAACTATTGGAACAGCAAACATGGATGTACGTAGCTTTGAATTGAATTACGAAATTATTAGCGTACTTTATGAATCAAAAACAGTTCACGATATTAAACATGATTTTGAAGAAGACTTTAAACATTCAACTGAAATTAAATGGAACTCTTTCCAAAAAAGAAGTATAAAAAAACGCATATTGGAGTCTTTCATGAGGCTCATTTCTCCTTTACTGTAAGCAATCAACTTCATCTTGATTGCTTTTTCTTTTCCCTTTATCCTCCTTCCTTTTCTTTGCATACCATATTAAAACAAGTTATCATAAGATGTATTACTTTATGAAAATAATGTTAGGTGGGAAATACATGTTAGAACAATTTCATATACATTCTGATTTAAAACAACAGCTTTCTACGATTCATGAAAAGAATAAACAAGAAGCTGGTGAAAATGCACATTTAATCGGAACGAAAATATATAAAGCGTCTGATAATAGCATTATTGAAGATGCGATTACAGCACTTCTTCTTGGCAAGAACATTCTATTAAAAGGACCGACTGGTAGTGGTAAAACAGTACTTGCGGAAACTCTTTCTTCTTTATTCCAAAAACCAATGCATAGCATTAACTGCTCTGTCGACTTAGATGTAGAAGGTATTTTAGGATACAACACACTACAAACGAAAGATGGTGCATCTGAAGTTTCATTCGTTAACGGTCCTCTTATGAAAGCAATGAAGAACGGCCACTTCCTATATATTGACGAAATCAATATGGCAAAACCTGAAACTTTACCGCTACTTCACGGCGCATTAGATTACCGTAAAATGATTACAAACCCATTTACACAAGAGGTTGTATACGGTGATGACGAATACCGTGTAATTGCTGCGATTAACGAAGGTTACGTTGGAACAAGTGAACTAAATGAAGCATTAAAAAACCGTTTCGTTATTATTGAAGTTCCTTACATTCAAGGTGACACATTAAAAGAACTATTATTAGCAGAATCAAAATTAAATGATGTTGCAACAATTGAAAAGTTTGTTGCATTTGCAAGCGACCTTATGCCTTTAGCTCGCGATGGACGTGTAAGTGAAGAAGCAGCAAGTATTCGTGGTATTATCGACGCATGTGATTTAGGTGTATATATTCCTGTTATGCGCGCTATTGAACGAAGCATAATTGCAAAACTTAATGATGAAACAGAACAAATGACTGTCCGTGAATTAGCAGAAAGTTATTTCTTTGAGGGATAATTTATGAGACAAATTTTTAGTGACAAAAAAATTGATGCGTCGCTGTTTCTACAAATGGAAAATTTAATGTATGCCCTTCTAAAAGAAGACGATGCCTATCTTGAATATGGCTATAAAGCATACTACGACGAAATTGAAAAGAAAGTTGTCATTAGTCACTTTTGGGATGATCGAAAAGAAGAAGATACAGTAATCGGATTAAAAAGCGAAGTGTTCTTAAAAGCACTTGGTAATAAACATTACTCGGACATGACTTTAATTCGTTCGTATGCGATTGAATTGCAAGAATCGCCCCTAAAAAAGTTTTTAACACAATTATTTGTTCTATTAGAAGATTTACGCGTTGAGGAAATCGTAAAGAACTTACGTCCTGGCACAAAGCATGTTTTTAAACGCCGAAAAGAAATGTACCGCAATTACTTCGGCTCCCAAAATGAAATAAACCGTGTTCGTAATTATCACGCTGATCGTCTATTTTGCCTCTGCTATCTTTCATTAACGAGCGATAAATATGAAATGTTTAATAATGAATATTTCGAGCAAATTGAAGCGATTTTACATGAAACATTCCAAGCACGTAATACAGAAGATATTATGTATATCGTTGAGAAAATTCGCTATCGCTTAGAGGCCCTTCTTGAAAGTGATATGCTTAACAACTATTTCGGACATGCTCCACTTTACTTATCTGTTCTTGCAGACGAAAAGAACTGTCGCGTCGAAGATTTAGCAAATGATGATACGCAGCTTATAGATGACGATGAAAATAAAAACAAAATGGATGAAAGTTTCTCCACATGGCATCGTGAAAATAAAAATAACGAAAACGAGAACTTTTTACGCTTTGAATTAGAAAGCGGAACAAAAACAAACATGATGGGCGATACTGCTCGTGAATCAGAAGATGGCGACCAAGCACTTGGTTCTGTACAAGGTACTTCTCAAAAAAGTACACAATCCAACTTTGATGGCGCTGATACAGAAGAAGCAAGGGCTTCACACGCTTCTAGCCAGCACGACGGTGCATATGGGAAGTATAATGTAGGTGCTTCTCATACATTTAAAGAAGCTCGCAAAGTAAATATTGATGAGAAAAAAGATTACCAAGCTATCAAATCAGTCGTCAATAAAGATGTAAAAGAATTAAAGAAAATTATCGAAAAAACGATTGAAAATAAAACGAATGCGAATAGTGATAAATATTACGGAAGACTTCGTAAGAAATTCCTCCGTATTTATACCGAAAAACAACCGCGGATGTTTTATAAAAAAGGACAAGAGTCACAAGAACTCGATGTTGCATTCCAACTGTTAGTTGACTGTTCTGGTTCTATGTATAACAAAATGGAAGAAACGAAGAAGAGTGTTGTACTATTCCATGAAGCTTTAAAATCTTTAAAAATCCCGCACGCTATTAGCGGATTTTGGGAAGATGCCTCTAGCGCTAAACCTGAAGATAAGCCGAACGTTATCCATGAAGTTGTAAATTATAAAAACTCAACGTTACCAAACGTTGGTCCAGAAATTATGCAACTTCGTGAAGAAGAAGATAACCGCGACGGATATATTATTCGTATCGTTTCTGAAAAGCTTGCCAAAAGACCTGAGAAACATAAATTCTTACTAGTCTTCACAGACGGTGAGCCTTCTGCGCTAGACTATCAACAAGACGGAATTTTAGATACGCATGAAGCTGTTAAACTCGCGCGTAAAAGTGGTATGGAAGTAATCGGTATCTTCATCGAAGAAGGCGAAGCGAAAGAAGCAACTTATCAATTGATGAAAAACATTTATAACCATCACTTCTTAGTTGCAAATCACGCTGAAGATTTACGTCTAAAGATTAAACCACTATTGAAAAAGTTATTACTGAAGACGATTGAATAGAAAATAGGAGCCTTGTGGCTCCTGTTTTTTCGTTCAATTACTTTGTTTCTGGTTGAAACTTGTATGGAATGGCTACTTCTAACAAAGATTCAAATCCTCCGTCATAGTATGGGAAGCGCTCATTCGCAATTGTTCGACCCACCCACTCTATTGCAGAAATTTCACCTTCATCTTCCGCAATAAGTTCACCTTTTACTACATTCACTCGGAATGTAAAAAATAGCGCATGATTCCCTGATTCTTCAAAGAATTTTTCATTAATCGCAACAAGTCCAGCTAACGCAGCAGTTAAACCTGTCTCTTCTTTCACTTCTCTTATTAGTGCTTCCTCTAATATTTCACCTTTTTCTACAGCCCCGCCTGGCAATGACCAAACGTTTTGTTCTACATTATGTACCATTAATATTTTATCTGTTTCTTCGTCATGTATTAGTGCATATACGACATCAACTCTCTGCATAAGGCTTCTCTCCCTCCAAAAATGATGAAGAGCCGATTCCTAAGAATCGACTCTTCCTATTAATTCATCACTAACTCAGCTGTGAGCTTTTTTTTTAACTTAGCCAGCATGTCAGTTGTCATTTTATCTAAATCGTATTCTGCTTTGAAGCCCCACTCTTTCATTGCTGCTGTTGCGTCAATAGAGTTTGGCCAGCTATCAGCGATTGTTTGACGAGCTGGATCTACTGCATAATCCATTGTAAACGTCGGAATGTGTTTACGAATTGACGCTGCAATTTGCTCTGGCTCAAAGCTCATTGCTGTAATGTTAAATGCATTTCTATGCACTAGCTTACTTGGATCAGCTTCCATTAATGAAATGATCGCTTGTAAAGCATCAGGCATATACATCATGTCCATGTACGTTCCTTCAGCAATGTATGAGGTGTATGCACCTTTTTTAATCGCCTCATAATAAATTTCAACTGCATAATCAGTTGTTCCGCCTCCTGGAGGAGCTACGTAAGAAATTAAACCTGGGAAACGGACACCGCGCGTATCTACGCCAAATTTTTGATGATAATAATCACACAGTAATTCTCCCGCTACTTTGTTTACCCCATACATCGTAGTAGGACGTTGAATTGTATCTTGCGGTGTATTATCTTTTGGCGTTGATGGACCGAATGCACCGATAGAACTTGGCGTGAAGAACTTACAGTTTAATTCACGAGCTGCTTCTAGAGCATTTACAAGTCCACCCATATTTAGGTTCCATGCAAATAACGGATTTTTTTCTGCTGTTGCTGAAAGTAAAGCTGCTAAATGAATAATTGTATCTACTTCATTACGCTTTGCGATATCATGTAGTTTTTGTCCATCTGTTACATCTAACGTTTCAAATGGACCAGACGTTACTACTTCACTATCTGTTTCACGAATATCTGTTGCAATAACATTTGATGCGCCGTATACATCACGAAGTTTCATTACTAGTTCAGAACCAATTTGCCCTAAAGAACCGGTTACTAGAATTTTTTTCATTTTCCCCACTCCTCATTTGCAAGCTATTCAAAAGATGTCGTTACTTAAATGATACCCATTTCTTTCCCTACTTTTTCATACTTACAAATTGCTTCATCTAACATTTCTTTCGTATGAGCTGCTGTAGGCATATTACGAACACGACCTGTTCCTTTTGCTACAGTTGGGAACACGATAGATTTTGCGTATACGCCTTCTTCATTTAGACGTTTACTAAATTCTTGTGTTAATACTTCGTCCCCAATAATACAAGGTGTAATTGGCGTTTCACTTTCCCCAATGTTAAAGCCAAGTTCTTTTAACCCTTGTTTTAAATAGCGACCGTTTTCCCATAGACGATCATGTAACTCTGTGCTTTCCATTAAGATTTCAATTGATCTCATGCAAGCTGCCGCATCAGCTGGTGTTAATGCTGTAGAGAATAAGAATGGACGTGAACGAACTTTTAACCAGTCAATTAAGTTTTGTTTCCCTGCTACATATCCACCAATTACCCCAATTGCTTTTGATAATGTACCAATTTGGAAATCAACTTTATCAGAAAGACCGAAGTGCTTTACAGTTCCTGCACCTTTTCCAAGTACACCTGAACCGTGTGCATCATCTACGTATGTCATTAAATCTAACTCTTCTGCAATCTCAACAATTTCTGGTAGTTTTGCAACATCTCCATCCATTGAGAAAACACCGTCTGTAATTACCATTAATTTATTGTAAAGACCTGATTCTTTCGCCGCGATTGCTTTTTGGCGTAAATCTTCCATATCAGAATGTTTATAAACAATAATTTTTGCTTTTGATAGACGACTACCGTCAATAATAGATGCATGATTTAATTCGTCTGAAAGAATCGCATCATTTTTATCCATAACAGCTGAAATCGCTGCCATATTACAGTTAAATCCTGATTGATAAGCAATTGCTGCTTCTGTATGTTTAAACTTTGCAATTGTTTCTTCTAACTTAATATGCAAATCTAAAGTACCGTTAATTGTACGAACAGCCCCTGCTCCAACACCGTACTTATGAATAGCACCAATTGCTGCTTCTTGCAAACGGCTATCTGTTGCTAATCCAAGATAGTTGTTTGAAGATAAGTTAATATATTCTTTTCCGCCAATTGTAATGATTGGTCCATTCGAACTCTCAAGCGGATCAATTACGTTATAAAGCCCCTTTGATTTTAAATCCTCTAAATTTTCTTCTAAAAATTTCGCAAGTGTTTTACTAGACATTGTGAAGCCTCCCATCGTTCATGTAAGCGGATTATTGTCTTAATAGTTCTAATAATCCCTCTACTAGCTTAACACGTTTTCAGAATTTATTATAGAAAAATAGTTTAAAGTAACCGCTTACAATTCTAGATTATATATGATTCATTACAATAAATCTATCATTTACTTTTCATATTTGATAGAATTAAAAAAATATTTAGGGAGGCTTCAAACATGGCATTTACAGAATCTGATGTATACAATAACACAGCATTTTTCGAACAATATATGAAACGAAAATACCGAGAAAATAGCCCAAATGAATCCATTGAAAAACCAGTATTCTTTCAGCTCATTGGTCATGTGCAAGGAAAACAAATTCTCGATTTAGGCTGTGGTGATGCTAAGTTTGGTGCGGAATTATTAGAAAAGGGATGCTACTCTTACACCGGCATTGAAGGCTCCGAGCTTATGTATGGAAAAGCTAAAAAACAACTAGAAAATAAAAATGGATCTGTTCATTTTTTAAACCTCAAAGATTATACCTATCCCTCTTCCACTTTTGATTTAGTAACCTCTAGACTCGCCTTACATTATATTGAACATCTTGATATCATTTTTCAAAATGTGTTTCAAACTTTAAAAACAAATGGCACCTTTATCTTTAGCGTTCAACATCCCGTTATTACTTCTTCATTTGAAAGCTTACAAACAAGTGGTAAAAGAACGAGTTGGCTCGTCGATGATTATTTTAAACTAGGCAAACGGGTTGAACCATGGATTGACCAAGAAGTTATTAAATATCATCGTACAACGGAAGAGTATTTCACATTATTACAGCAAGCTGGATTTACCATTACATCATTAAAAGAAGCTACACCAAATCCAACCTATTTTCAAGATGAAGAAGAGTATAAACGTCGCTTACGTATTCCTCTCTTCCTCTTATTTTCTTGTACCAAATAAAAAAAACGATGACTCACTCATCGTTTTTTTATCTCATTGCCTGAGCAACTTCTTTAACTACACGTCTTCCTCTTCCGTGAGGGATACAAAGCGGTGTTCCAAACAACGGATCCGTACTAATTTGACACTCCATTCGGAATACATCACGTACTAGTTTCTCATCTACCACTTCTTCAGGTTTACCTTGTGCATATATTTGTTTATCTTGAATTGCTACAATGTTATCTGCATAGCGGCATGCTAAATTCAGATCATGTAATACCATAACAATTGTTCTTTGTTCTGTTTCATTTAATTCGAATAATAAATCTAGCACTTCAATTTGGTGAGTCATATCTAAGTATGTAGTTGGCTCATCCAGTAAAATGATATCTGTATCTTGTGCAAGTGTCATTGCGATCCAAGCACGTTGACGCTGCCCACCTGAAAGAGCATGCACATCACGCTCAGCAAATTCTGTCATACCTGTTGCTGCAAGTGCCTTCTGTACCATTTCCTCGTCTTTTTCTGACCATTGCTTCAGCCATGTTTGATATGGATAGCGTCCTTGCTTTACAAGTTGTAATACTGTAAGTCCTTCTGGTGCTTGTGGTCCTTGCGGTAAAATCGCCATTTGACGAGCAATTTGCTTCGTTTGCATACTTTGAATTGCTTGATTATCTAACAAAATATCACCATTTGTTGGCTTTAATAATCTGGCTAGTGAACGTAATAAAGTTGATTTCCCGCAACCGTTAGAACCGATAAAAATTGTAATTTCACCTTTTGGAATTTCTAAGTTCAGCTCATCAATAATAATTGTTTCACCATAAGACAACGTCAAGCGTTTCGTCTCCAATGCTTTTTGCATATTCATCTCCCTTTATGAATTCCGACTTTTATAAAGTAAATAAATGAAATAAGGTGCACCAATTGCTGATGTAAATACCCCTGCTGGAATTTCAAGTGGTGTGAAAATTGTACGCCCTATTAAATCTGCAGCAAGTACTAGAATTGCACCGACAATAGCTGCAACTGGGAGTAATGCACCGTATAAAGAACCAACTAATCTTCGTGAAATATGAGGTGCCATTAAACCGACAAATCCAATCCCTCCGGCAAAAGCTACCGCACCACCAATTAAAGCTGTACTAAGTAATAACATAAATACACGCGACTTCGTTAAAGGAACCCCAAGTCCTACCGCTATATCATCCCCTAGCTCTTGTGCATTTAAATGCCTAGCTGCGATAAATGATATTACTGTTAAAATGAGAACCCAAGGCGCAAGTACCATAACATTTTGCCAAGAAGAGCCGTAAACGGTACCCGTAATCCATACATTCGCTTGGCTCGCTTGATAAATTGGTGCTAGCAACATAAATAATGTTGTCGCCGCCTTCGTTAATGCCCAAAATCCAACACCAATTAAAACGAGACTAATTGGTGATAATCCATCATTTTGCCATGCAAATAAGTATACAAAAACCGCTACAATCGTTGCTCCTGCAAAAGCTGCGAGCGGCATATAATGAATACTTACCGTTAGTGCATTATTTTTATCACTAAATAACGCTAAAAATAATACAACTGCGACACTTGCCCCGCCCGTAATCCCGATGATATCAGGAGAAGCAAGCGGATTTCGAACGAGCCCTTGTAAAATACAGCCCGCTACCGCAAGCGCAATTCCTACGAGGATAGCAATTAAAATACGTGGCATACGAAACTTATTTACAACCATATTTGACATTGCATCGCCATTTCCGGTAATTGCTTGCCATACGTCATAAGGAGCAATTTTCATGTCTCCCATACCTGCGCTCGCAAAGAATAATCCTATTAAAACAACTAGTAAACTTAACAAGACGAGACAAGCTCGTTTATACATTAAAAACGAGAGCTCGCCTTTTCCTATACGAAACGGAATATATTTCTTCATTTGCTAAGCCCTCTCTTACGTGCAATATAAATAAAGAACGGTGCTCCAATAAATGCTGTCATAACTCCTACTGGTACTTCTTGTGGCATAATGACATATCTTGCTGCTATATCAGCCAATATTAGTAGTATTGCACCTAACAATCCGCTATAAGGCACTCTCCATCTGTGGTCAACTCCAACAAGAAATCTAGCAAAATGCGGAGTAATAATTCCAATAAATCCAATTGGACCAGCAACCGCAACTGAACCACCAGACAACAGTACAATAATAAGTAACACGAATGATTTCATTAAAATTGTTCGTTGTCCAAGTCCTTTCGCGACGTCTTCTCCCATCATCAATGTATTTACTTTCCCTGCCATCATAAGAGATGCAATCCATCCTATTAATAAATATGGGAATACAGATTGTAAAATTTCTAACTTTCTCCCTTGCACAGATCCAGCAAGCCAAAATAATACCTCTTCAAGTGCTTTTTCATTTAACACAAGTAATCCTTGTGTTAATGATGAAAATAACGCACTAATTGCGACCCCTGCTAACGTTAACTTAAGAGGAGTAGTCCCTTCTTTTCCTAAAGAACTAGAAGCAAATACAAGTACAGCTGCAACCGCAGCTCCTAAAAAGGCAATCCATGTGAAAGCTGATAATGATGTTACTGAAAAGATTACAATTGCTACAACTATGAAGAACGCAGCACCTGAATTTAATCCAATAAAATCTGGAGAAGCAAGTGGATTCTTAGTTAAAGTTTGCATAAGACAGCCCGCGATGGCTAAACTAGCACCAACACTTGCTGCTATAAGTGCCCTTGGAAGGCGCACATTTTGAATAATAATATGTTCATTAGAACCATTAAAATGGAAAAAAGCATCTAGCGCTAATTTCCAGCTCGTATTTGTATATCCGAAAATAATACTTCCCCAAATACAAATAACGACTGCAATGATTCCAACAAATAATCCAATCCATTTTGCTTGATTTGTTTTTAATAACATGCAGCGTTTCCCCTTCAATGTATAATGATACGTTGTAAGTGTATTTCAACTTAATTCTTATTGTCAACGGAAATGAGAATTATTTTCAACCATATGTATTGACAATCAAAAGATAAAGGCTTAATATCATGCTTGCTATTGAAAAATATTCTCAACATGTAGGGGGTACATAATGAATTTCATGCGGAAAAAATCGTTTACAGTATTTGTATTTTTACTAGCATTTTCAATGCTTTTAAGTGCTTGTGGAAAATCAAATAACAAAGAAGAATCTACAAAAGAAGATAATAAAAAAGAAGTGGTTACTGTAGAACATGCAATGGGTAAAACAGAGGTTCCTGCTAATCCAAAACGTGTAGTTATCTTAACAAATGAAGGAACTGAAGCTTTACTTGAATTAGGTGTGAAACCAGTTGGTGCTGTAAAGTCTTGGACGGGTGACCCATGGTATCCACATATTAAGGATAAAATGAAAGATGTAAAAGTTGTTGGTGATGAAGGACAAGTTAACGTTGAAACAATTGCTTCTTTAAAACCAGACTTAATTATCGGTAACAAAATGCGTCACGAAAAAGTGTACGAACAACTAAAAGCAATTGCACCTACTGTGTTCTCAGAAACATTACGTGGGGAATGGAAAGATAACTTCAAATTTTATGCAAAAGCATTAAATAAAGAAAAAGAAGGTCAAAAAGTTGTAGCTGATTACGAATCACGTATGAAAGATTTAAAAGGCAAACTTGGCGATAAAGTAAATCAAGAAATCTCTATGGTTCGTTTCATGCCTGGTGATGTTCGTATTTATCATGGCGATACATTCTCTGGTGTTATTTTAAAAGAACTTGGATTTAAACGTCCTGGAGATCAAAATAAAGACGACTTTGCAGAGCGTAACGTATCTAAAGAACGTATTTCTGCAATGGATGGCGACGTATTATTCTACTTCACATTCGATAAAGGAAATGAGAAAAAAGGCTCTGAATTAGAAAAAGAATATATCAATGATCCGCTATTTAAAAATTTAAATGCAGTGAAAAATGGTAAAGCATACAAAGTTGATGACGTTATTTGGAATACAGCTGGTGGTGTAATGGCTGCTAACCTACTATTAGATGATATCGAAAAACGCTTTGTTAAATAATTTTATTCTAACCAGCTCTCTCTTTGATGGAGCTGGTTTTTTCATTTCACTGAAGTGTCACATTATTTCATTTTGTATTTTTATTCCCAATATGTTATATTATAAAAGTAAATAGAATATATTTTCTTTATATCAAAATAGATTTTTTAATCTAAATTTTCTGATTAATCACTATTTTATTTTCTTTTAGAATTCAATTATTACATTTGAAAACGCTTATCATCTCGTTTTCAGGGCAAAATACAGTAACGGTTGAAGAAAAATAGAACTTTTTTAGAAATTTTCTTTCTATTTCCATATAATTCTATTGACTTCTAAATATTTTGTAAATTAAAATGATTACATAAATATCCGTTATACAGGATTAGGGGGAAACAAAAATGGATGCAGCTTTAAAATTAGACAAAGCTGGAGAGCAACAATCACCAAAAAAACATCCACCAGGGTTGTATTTGTTGTTCTTAACAGAAATGTGGGAAAGATTTAGTTATTATGGAATGCGTGGCCTTTTAGTTCTTTATTTAACAACTGCTGCTGTTAGTGGTGGGTTAGGATTTGATAAGGCAGTCGCAGTGCAATTATATGGTACTTTTACAGCGGCAGTATATTTCATGCCAATTATAGGCGGATGGCTAACGGATCATTATATCACAAGACGTCATGCCATTACTCTCGGCGGAATTATTATGGCAATCGGCAACTTTGTACTATTCTCAATGAATACAAAAACAGGACTATTTCTAGGATTAATACTATTAGTTATTGGTAATGGGTTCTTCAAACCAAATATTTCTACACTGTTAGGTGAATTATATGGTGAAAATGATTCACGTCGTGACAGTGCATTTACTATCTTCTATATGGGTATTAACGTAGGTGCTTTCTTCGCTCCACTTATTTGTGGATTTTTAGCAGAAGATTTCTTTAAAACAAGCGTTGATGGCGTTATGGTTATGGGATATAAATACGGATTCTTAGCAGCTTGTATCGGTATGATTATTGGACAAATTGTTTTCAACTTATTAGCTCCTCGCTACCTTGGTACAGCAGGAACAACAATTGTTGGTAAAAAAACAAAAAATCAACCTGCAATCGAAAAGAAACCTTTAACAAAACAAGAAAAAAATCGCACTTGGGCAATTGTAATTTTAACTTGTTTCGTAGTATTCTTCTGGGCAGGCTTTGAACAAGCTGGTAGTTCTTTAACACTCTATACAGATAAATTTGTTGATCGTACAATTTTTGGATGGGAAGTTCCAACATCTTGGTTCCAATCCGTTAATCCAGCGTTCATCGTACTCCTTGCACCATTCGTATCTATGCTATGGTTAAAACTTTCTAAATCAAAGCGTGGCGATTTAAAAATACCAACAAAAATGGCATTTGGTATGATTTTACTAGGTATAGGTTACCTGGTTTTAACATTAGCGGTTCTAAAAACTGGAAGTAGTGAAGCTGATATAACTGTTAAAGCAAACTTATTATTCATCGTTATCACTTATATGTTCCATACAATTGGAGAACTATTCTTATCACCAATCGGTCTATCAATGGTAAGTGCAATTGCACCTGTTAAATTAGCATCATTACTAATGGGTGTATGGTTAGCTGGTTCAGGTATGGCTAACTGGTTAGCTGGTAAACTTGCTTCCTTTACACAATCATTAGGATACCTTGAAGTATTTGCAAGTATTGGTATTATCGTTATCGTCTTAGGACTTGTACTCCTTCTCTTCTCTAAAAAAGTTGCGAGTATGATGGAATAATACAAAAAAAGACGCTTCTAAAATTAGAAGCGTCTTTTTTATTATTTCTCCTCTAAAGCTGTCACGTCCACATGAACGCTCTCACCAGGATTAGATACATCATACACTTGAGCACTCCCCTTCTGCTCATCACAGCTCTCAATCCATACTGGTACGCCCTCATATGTAACGTCAATTCTACTTGAAGAAGATAAGATTTGTTTCACACGTTTCACATCCATACTAATATCCCTCCTTTTGCTTACTGCACTCCTTTCTATTTTTTCTTTTCCTTTTAGAATATATTCCGTAAAGCAGCATGTTGATTGATAGTCATTTCTTCCTCACATGCTAATATTTACTCTCTCGCTACCTTTCCGACAAATAAAAAAAGACGTATATTCTACACGTCTTTTTCCATAATATTCAAATTTTAAGAAAATAATGTTTTTACTACCGCACTTACTTTATCATTATGGATTTGGTAATACACTTCTAATCCTCGTCTTTCAAAGCGCACTACTTTATTTTGCTTTAACTTCGTTAAATGTTGTGAAACCGTTGATTGCGGAATTTCTAATACTTCCTGTAGTTGTGTTACATTACATGTTCCTCTTTGCATAAGTTCCATTACTAGACGTAGACGAAGTGGGTGAGCTAACGCTCTTAACATTTGTACATCTTCTTCTGAAATACGACATTCGAATTGATTTTGGCTCATAAAGTTCCCCTCATTTTCGTTTTTATTTGCGTTTTTATGTTCTTTTTATTTATTTATATATCTGTTCTTATATTTCCTGTTACGACATAACTTTATCAACCTATAAAGCCGAAAAATTTTTCCATTTTCATCAACAAAAATTCAGGAAAAAATCCTTGTTGATTTTGAATATTATACTATATGATATAACGAAAAAGCAAAATAATGGCCTACGAATACTTTGCTTGCAAACGTTGTTTTATCAGGCTTTTTGTTATATTTTCACCTCATTGAAATGCACAGTAACGGTATTGTAAAATACCGTCTATAATTGATAACCTATCGTAATGTAGCTGAACTATACTTAACCTCTTTGTTACGCTAAAAGGAATTTTCAGTAAAAAGAGATGATGTGGTATTAAAAAATTGTTTCTAATTTTTTATTCGTATTGCAAGCGGTTGGACTGTTGTGCAAAACTTCCTATTAAATCCACTCACCATTCCTCCCTCACTAGATCAAACAGGACAGATCAGTTCATATATCAAACTTTATACTCGATATAAAAGATGGCATCTAATATACGCCTATAAGGAACATGCCATCTGAATAAGCAAAATAATATGTAAATAACTTATACAGCACACTTAAATTCATTTGAGTGTGTTTTTTGTCTACTTTATGAACAAAGCTTTTCTTTTAACACTATTATGGAATAATTATACTTTTTTACGTTGACAATAGTGTTGAAGGAGAATATACTAAGCATGTAAGTTGATTGTGAATAGTTTCACAAATAATGTGAATTTCTTCACATATAATAGATAGGAGTTGTCATTATTATGAGTACTTGGACACAAATTTATGACCCATTAAACAATATTTGGCTATCTGCACTAATCGCAGCACTTCCAATCTTTTGTTTCATCATTTGTTTAATGGGATTCAAAATGAAAAGTTACATGGCTGGTCTTTATAGTGTGATTGTCGCTATTATCCTTGCAATATTTGTTTATAAAATGCCAGCAACAGTAGCTGTAGCATCTGCCGGATTCGGTGTTTTATCTGGATTTTATCCAATTTGTACTATCGTTATCGCCGCAATTTTCCTTTACAAATTAACTGTTAAAACAGAGCAATTCAATATTATTCGCGATAGTATTTCAAGCATTACAAATGATCAACGTTTACAAGTATTATTAATCGCTTATTCTTTCGGTGCTTTCTTAGAAGGCGCAGCTGGTCTAGGGGTTCCAGTTGCTATTACAGCTGCACTACTTGTAGGTATGGGATTTAACCCATTAAAAGCAGCAGGTATTTGTTTAGTAGCTAATATCGCTGGTGGTGCTATGGGTGCTATGGGTATTCCAGTTACAGTACCAGCACAATTAACTGAACTTGACGCATTAACTATCGGTCGTCAAACTGTTCTTATTTTACCTTTCATTAGTATCATCTTACCTTTCTTACTTGTTTCAATGGTCGATGGAATTAAAGGTATTAAAGAAACTTGGCAAGGTATTCTTGTAAGTGGTGTTTCTTTCGCAATTACTCAATTCGCTGTAACTTACTTCTTAGGTGCAGAACTTACTAATATTTTCGCAGCCGTTGTAAGTATGATTGCTCTTGCATTATTCTTACGTGTTTGGCAACCAAAATCTTCTACTAAAGAAGAAAAACAAGAAACTAAAGTATCACATACATTCAATCAAATTTTATATGCTTGGTCTCCATTCGTATTCTTAACTGCATTTGTAACAATCTTTAACTTAAAACCGATTAAAGCTTTATTTGCTCCAGATGGTGCGTTAGCAAACTTAGTATTTAACATTCAGTTCCCTGGTCTTCATAATGCTGTTATGAAAACTACACCAATTACAAAAGCTGATACACCTTTCGCAGCTGTTTTCAAATTCGATGTATTCTCTTCTACAACTACTGCGATTGTACTAGCAATTATCGTTTCACTTATCGTTTACCGCGTAAAAGGTAAAATGGTTAAAGAATTAATGATTGAAACAATGAAAGAATTAAAAGCTCCAGTATATACAATTTGTAGCGTTATCGCTTTAGCTTACGTAGAGAACTACTCTGGTATGTCATCTACACTTGGACTTGCATTCTCTTCTACTGGTAATGCATTCCCAGTTCTTTCTCCAATCTTAGGATGGATTGGCGTATTCATTACAGGTTCAGTAGTTTCAAGTGGTTCTTTATTCGCACCACTTCAAGCAGTAACAGCAGACCAGTTAAACATCGTTCCTTCTACACTCGTTGCCTTAAACGTAGTAGGTGGTACAATGGCAAAAATGGTTTCACCACAATCTGTAGCAGTTGCTTGTGCCGCAGTTGGACTAGTTGGGAAAGAATCTGCTCTATTTAAAACAGCAATGAAATACAGTTTAATCTTCTTAGCTGTTATTAGCTTACTTCAATTAAACGCTGTATTTAATATCTTTTAAAAATAAAACACCGATCCAAATGGATCGGTGTTTTTCACATTACATTTTTTTATTTTTTAATAAAGAAGCTCCAGCAATTTCAGGGTGAGTCATTTCGAATGGATCTAAAATAATATCCAATTCCTCTTCTGTCAGTACACCATGTTCTAAACATAACTCCCTAACAGATTTTCCTGTTTCAATTGCTTCACGTGCAATACGAGATGCTGCTTCATAACCAATATGAGGATTAACTGCTGTAATAATTCCAACACTTTTCTCAACATATTGCTTCAGCAATTCTTCATTTGCTGTAATTCCTTCAATACAATATTCACGGAATACACGGAATCCATTATTCATAATACTTATAGATTGAATTAAATTAAATACAAGCACAGGCTCCATTACGTTTAACTCTAATTGTCCTGCTTCTGATGCTAAGCAAATTGTATGATCGTTTCCGATTACTTGGAATGCGACTTGGTTAATCACTTCTGCCATAACTGGATTTACTTTACCTGGCATAATCGATGAACCCGGCTGACGTGCTGGCAATTGAATTTCAGCTAACCCAACACGTGGACCAGACGCCATAATACGAAGATCGTTTGCAATTTTAGACATGTTCATCATACATACTTTAAGTGCTGCAGATACTTCTGTGTATGCATCTGTATTTTGCGTTGCATCAACTAAATGCTCTGCACCAACAAGTGGGAATCCACTAAACGTTCTTAAATGTTTTACCACTTGTTCAATATACGTAGGATTTGCATTTAATCCTGTACCAACAGCTGTCGCCCCCATATTCACTTCATATAAATGTTGACGAGACTGTTTAATTCTTTTTATATCACGCGCAAGCACTCGGCTATACGCTTCAAATTCTTGTCCAAGGCGAATTGGAACTGCATCTTGTAAATGTGTGCGTCCCATTTTAATAACGTGATCAAACTCTTTTGCTTTTTTACGAAAAGCAGAATGAAGTGCTTCCATTGTAATAAGAAGCTCTTCTAACATCATAAGAGTTGCAATATGAATCCCTGTTGGAAACGCATCGTTCGTTGATTGGGCCATGTTCACATGAGTGTTTGGACTAATTTTTGCATACGCCCCTTTTTCATACCCCATACGTTCTAACGCTCTATTCGCAATTACTTCATTTGTATTCATATTAATAGAAGTTCCGGCTCCGCCTTGAATAGGATCCACGATAAATTGATCATGAAACTTTCCATCAACAATTTCTTGCGCTGCTTCTGCAATTTCATGTCCAATGTCTTTAGCTAAGTAACCAGTATCTATATTCGCAAGTGCCGCCGCTTTTTTCACAATTGCCATTGCTGTAATGAGTGATGGATGAATGCGATATCCTGTAATTGGGAAGTTTTCTACGGCACGTAATGTTTGTACACCATAATAAGCTGCACTTGGTACTTCTTTTTCACCTAAAAAATCTTTTTCTATACGTATATCCTTCGTTGCTATCATTTTTATCACCTATACTTTTTCATTCTAAATCCTTATCCAAAAAATCCGCCCTCTAAAAACACGAGTATCATTCAGAAGAATTTTTCAGTATCCACCTTCACTATATAGCACCTTTTTTGAAAGCGCAAACATTTATTTTTCTGTATATCCTTTTTATTAAAGTTTATAGAAAATCATTCTTCTACTTTCCTTATTTCCACTCGTTTAATTTGATGCATATCCTTTTCAAGGACTTTAAAATAAAAACCGTGTTTCTCAATAACATCTCCTTCAGCAACGATTTGTTTTTGTACCATAATCCAGCCACCAATTGTATCTACATCATCAGCAATTAAATGTATGCCAAGCAAATCATTTACTTCACTAATAAGCACTTTTCCCTCTACGATTTTATACCCTTCACTTACATGCTCTATAGGCGGATTCTCATCTTCATCGTATTCATCTCGAATTTCTCCAACAATTTCTTCTAAAATATCTTCTAGTGTAACAATCCCTGCTGTACCACCATATTCATCATACAATACAGCTAATGGAATGTGTTTTCTTTGCATTTGTAATAGCAAATCATGAATTGGAATATTTTCTAGCACTTCAATAACTGGCCTTGTATATGGCATAATCGAGCACTCCTCGTCCCGATTCCCATCCATATAACGAATAAATAAATCTTTTACATTAACCATCCCAATAATTTCATCTTTATCTTCACCAAATACAGGATATCTCGTGTACTTTTCTTGTGCGATTACTTTAATATGTGTTTCAAATGGTTCGTCCTCATATAAGCCTACAACTTCCGTACGAGGTACCATAATTTCTTTTGCTACTCTATTATCAAATTCAAAAATATTATTTACATATTTAAATTCCCTTTGGTTAATCTCTCCGCTCTCATAGCTCTCAGATAAGATTAACCTTAATTCTTCTTCTGAATGAGCTACTTCATGTTCAGAAGCTGGATGTAATCCGAATAAACCAGTAACAACCCTCGCTGAACCATTCAAAGCCCAAATAAACGGATACATAACTCGGTAAAAATAAATAAGTGGTTTCGATAACAATAAGCTAACTTGTTCTGCTTTTTGTATAGCAAATGTCTTTGGAGCAAGTTCCCCAATGACAACATGTAAAAATGTAATTACTGCAAAGGCAATAATAAATGAAACTGTACTGGAAATTGCAGGTGAGAATTGTAATTTTAAAAACAACGGCTCGAGTAAATGTTTAATAGTTGGTTCCCCTAACCACCCGAGCCCTAAAGCAGTAATTGTAATACCTAGCTGACAGGCCGATAAATATTCATCTAAATTTGAAGTTACCTTTTTAGCTGCCAGTGCACCTCGTCTTTTTTCGCTAACGAGTTGATCAATACGACTGCTACGTACCTTAATAATTGCAAACTCAACAGCCACAAAAAATGCTGTTAACCCAATAAGAATGACTACCATAAATAATTTTAAAATATCCACATATGTCCTTTAGCTTTCTTAGCTAAAGTTACACCTCCTTTTAAAAAGAAGTTTCACTTTAGTTTCTTCAATTATTGGAAAGCAACTCTGTATAAAATCCACCAATTTTCAAACCTCATACAATTCTAAAGGTAAACCATCGGGATCTTGGAAAAAGACGAATTTCTTCTCCGTTATTTCATCGATACGGATCGATTCTGTCTCAACACCACATTGATTTAAATGCTTCGCAGCTTCTTCTATATTTGTAACAGCAAATGCTAAATGTCTAAGACCTGCTGCTTCTGGAAAACTTTTGCGCTCAGGTGGATTTGGAAATGAAAATAATTCGATTTGATACTCTTCTCCTACACATAAATCTAATTTATAAGAATCTCGTTCCTTTCTATATACTTCATTAAGTTCTTTAAATCCTAATATTCTAGTATAAAAATACTTTGACGTCTCATAATTCGAACAAATAATTGCAACGTGATGCACTCTACATATATTCATACTCTCTCTATTCCTTTCTTTACCAAAGATGCATATTCTCTCTTGAAATGAAAAACATATATAGCAGAATATCTCTTTTAGGGGGCTTATCATGAAATTCATTACTTTTTTCGTCGGACTAATTGTTGTTTTCTTGCTCGCTTATATTGCTAGCAATAATAAGAAGCATATTAAATTTAAACCAATTTTTATCATGCTTATTATACAGTTAATTTTAACCTATTTACTACTAAATACAGAAGTCGGCCTCATACTAATTAGAATCATTTCCAGTTTGTTTACCAAGCTACTCGAGTATGCTGCTGATGGAATAAATTTCGTATTTGGTGGTCTTGCAAATAAAGGTGAAATGCCATTTTTCCTTAATGTATTATTACCAATCGTCTTTATTTCTGTTTTAATTGGCATATTACAACATTTCAAAATACTACCATTTTTTATTCATTGGATCGGGTACTTTCTTAGTAAAATAAATGGTCTTGGGAAATTAGAATCTTACAACGCTATTGCCTCTGCCATTGTCGGCCAATCAGAAGTTTTTATTACAGTGAAAAAGCAATTAGCTCAAATTCCAAAACACCGTCTTTATACACTTTGTGCCTCTGCTATGTCAACCGTATCTATGTCTATCGTAGGTGCCTATATGACAATGATTGAACCTAAATATGTAGTAACTGCACTCGTTCTCAATTTATTTAGCGGTTTTATTATCGTACTCATCATTAACCCTTACGACGTTAAAGATGACGAAGATATTTTAGAAATCAAAGGTGAAAAACAGAGCTTTTTTGAAATGCTTGGAGAATACATTCTTGATGGTTTTCGTGTAGCCATTGTTGTCGGCGCTATGCTCATCGGATTCGTCGCATTAATTAGTTGTATTAATGACCTGTTCCTCATTATATTCGGTATTACGTTCCAACAATTAATCGGCTATATATTTGCACCTATCGCATTCCTTATCGGTGTACCAAGTTCTGAAATTGTCGCAGCTGGCAGCATTATGGCAACGAAGCTTGTAACGAATGAATTTGTTGCAATGATGGACCTCAGTAAAATTTCTAATAGCCTTTCTCCCCGTACAGTTGGTATTATTTCTGTTTTCCTTGTGTCTTTTGCCAATTTCTCTTCCATTGGTATTATTTCAGGTGCGGTAAAAGGACTAAACGAGGAACAAGGAAACGTTGTTGCAAGGTTTGGCCTTAAATTACTATATGGAGCTACTCTCGTTAGTATTTTATCTGCAATTATCGTAAGCATTATGTTGTAATTAGGTAAAATTTTATCATTTTCTTATCCCTATCTTTTGTATACAATAACGAATAGGTGTCTTATAAATAATCAAGACATCTATTTTTTATACATGTACAATCGCTTTTATTTAGCGTAAAATATTTTTTATGTGTTTGAATACACTTCTAAATGTATACACTTTGATAGTTTTAAAGGAGAAAAAATGATGAAATCCGACACGAACAACAATACGCGAGCCAAAAAAGGACGCTCAAAGAAAAAACGCCTACTTTGGTTCCTTCTTATTCCATTACTAATTGTAGCACTTGGAGCAGGAGGCTACTCCTTCCATATATACAGTAAAGCAAAGTCCGTCTTAAATAATGCTTATGCTGAACTAGGTCGAGGAGATAAGTCCAGCAAACGTGAAAAAGCTGTTAAACCTATGACCGACAACATTTCCGTACTTATTATGGGTGTTGATGAAAGTGAAATTAGGGAAAAAGGTTATGGAAAAGCGACTCGAACAGATGCGTTATTACTTGCAACAATTAATAAAAACGATAAATCCGTTAAACTTGTAAGCATTCCACGTGACTCACGCGTCTACATTAAATCACGTGATAAATACGATAAAATTACACATGCGCACGTATTCGGTGGTGTAGACAGCACAATTGATACGGTAGAGAACTTTTTAGATGTTCCAGTTGATTACTATGTAAAATTCAACTTTAAATCCTTTATTAAAATTGTTGATTCTCTTGGTGGTATTACTGTAGACGTTCCAGTTGAGTTCACAGAGCAAAATAGTAAAGATGAAGCAGATGCAATTCATCTTAAAAAAGGACGTCAACATTTAAATGGAGAAGAAGCATTGGCGCTAGCTAGAACTCGTCATATCGATAGTGATTATATGCGTGGCCAACGACAACAGCTTGTATTAGAGGCCATTGCTGAAAAGGCACTATCTCTTAATTCCATTAATAAAATCGGTGGCCTACTAGACGCTGTCGATAAGGATTTAAAAACCAATTTAACGTTTGATGATATGATGACAATTACAAAAAATTCAATGGATTCAAATTTAAAGATGGAAAAAATGCAAGTAGAAGGTACAGATAAATATATAGGTGGTATTTATTATTACGTTCCAAATGAAAAAAGCGTCGACACTATTTCAACTACCCTTCAAAAACATCTCGGTGTTACGAATAAAAATGAACATAAAAAATTATAATAAAAAGGCTGCTAGATCTTTCTAGACAGCCTTTTTATTATATTTTTCAACATATTTTTCATACACATTGTGACAAGAAGTGACAATTATTACAACGATGTAACATTTTTTATGAAAACATTACACACACAGTGAAAATAATAGTATACTAGTACGTACATAATGTTATTTTCATCATTTTTATACAAAAAATGTAATACATATATTTATACATAAATTTCTGGGGGGAAATAAATGAAGCTAAGTAAAATACTGATTGGTTCTGCAATTGCTGGGGGCATATTACTTTGTGTAGGCGGTGTTGGGGGATATCAATATGTATCCAAATTAAATAATCAATTAAATACTACTGCATTACCAAATACTACATTTGAAGGTATTTCTCTCGAAGGAAAAAATAGGAAAGATATTCAAGCAATTATTAATCAAAAGGTAACTGAGTTAGATCAAAAATCCCTTACCTACATATTCCAAAACGATAAACAAACTTACACATGGAAAGATTTAGGGATAAATTATAAAGAGAAAGATATTATTGACAAAATCTTCAAAGAACAAGAAGGAAACGTAATGAATCGTTACAAAATGCGTAAGCAAGCTGAAAACGGTGAATTAAAACGTGACTATAAATTAACACCACAATTAAATGCAACAGCTTATGAAACCTTTATAAAAGATAAATATAATGAAACATTAAAAAATCCTGTTAATGCAGAATTGAGTATTGAAGGCTCAACAGTAAATGTTAGTCAAAGCCAAAACGGAGAAAAAATTGATAAAGGGAAACTAAACGATTTAACAAACGAAGCTATTACTACTGGTAAATCAGATGTTACATTGCCAGTTACATTTATAAAACCAGAACGTTCTACAGAAGACATACAGAAAATGGGTATTAAAGAAGTCATCGCTGAATATTCTACTCCAATGGCCGGCCGTAACGGAAATCAATCATTTAACGTAAATAAGTCAGCCAATACTTTAAGTGGGGTTATTGTCGCACCTGATGAAACATTTAGTTTTAATGGCCGCGTTGGCGTAACTGATGCTGCACATGGTTATAAATCTGCAGCAGTATATTCACAAGGTAAAGTAATACAAAGTGCAGGCGGAGGAGTTTGCCAAGTCAGTAGTACTTTATACAGCGCAGCTTTAAGGGCAGATTTAGGCATTGTTTCTCGAAGCAATCATTCTATGCCGGTAAATTATTTACCACTTGGGCAAGATGCAGCAGTAGCAGATTATGGTCCAGATTTAAAATTTAAAAATAATACGGGCAATCATATTTATATTCAAGCATTTTCAAATGGAGGTAGTATTACTACACGCATTTTCGGTACAAATACTGGTAAAAATGTTGAAGTTTCTTCTCAAGTAATTAGTAGGACTAGTGATAAAATCACAGCGGTTACGTATAAAAAAGTAACACAAAACGGGGCAGTAATATCAAATGGACAAATTTCAAAAAGCGTATATAAAAGCGCTCCAAAAGAATAGATAATATCAACCGAATAGCATAAAGAAAAAGGCGTGATTTAATCACGCCTTTTTCTTTTGCAGTAATAGTAAAAAAGTTTCAAGATGGTCTTTCGTTTCTTCTAAAGACCACATACGATTCCCTTCCTTCGCAGCTAATACACACGCCTCTTCCCACACGTTCTTTTTCTTCATATTTATTAATTCATCACGTAATTTCAAAACGATTTCTTCGTCTTCTTGTTCAATAAACTCTTCCATCACGCTTACTATTTCATCCTCATGAATACTTAACGTACAGTACGATTTAAGAAAGTATTGTAATGTCGTATACATAATGTACTCCCCCTTCTTATTTATCAGATGGATAAGAAGTAATAATCTTAAACCCTAATTCTCCTGACTTATCTCTTGCTAAAACAGTAACAGTTTTTACCAACTTGTCTTTTACACTCATATTTTTCTTTATTACCGTTTTTCCAACCGGGAATGAATGTGTTGTATTTAATACGAGACGAGCCTCTTTAGAATTTTTTAACCAGTCTTGAATTTCCTTATCATGCTGCTTCAAACTATCTTTTACAGCTTTCGTTGCTGTTTCCTTGTCATAGTATGTACTTGCTGCTGATACTTTATCTGTCTTCAAGCGATTCTTCAAATCTTCTTCTGATTTGCCTACATGTCTTTCAATCGTATGACCATTTTTAGGTGGCCCTTCCATTTCATCTAAAATATTATCACTAATTTTTTCTACTGATGTCGATTGATTCCCTGTTTGTTTCTCTGTTTTTTGTTCTTTTCCTGCACATCCACTTAAGATCAGCATTAGTGCCAATAAACCACTCAAGAAAAGACTACTTATTCGTTTCATCATATCACCTCTTTCATGATTATTATCGCAACTTCACTAAAAGTCAATTTCACAACGAAAAAATCTATCAGTTTTCATTTTTTTCATCTATTTTTCCATATTTACCCGCGCAATTTCATCAATCCTCTATTTTTCGACTTTTATAATATATACCCCCTATATTTTATGATTATTTCCCATATAAAAACAATGATAACATAACTATAAAACTCTTTCATACAAAGGTTTTTATAGTGTTTTTCAAAATATTTTAAAATACCCCTATTTTCATATACCCAATACCCATATAAGGTATAAAGCCCCCTTCTTATCAACGTTTTTCTACATTATGTAAATTTACCCTTGCCTATACAAACGAAATATGGTGTAATGCAAAAAAAGATAAAGGATTTTAAACAATGGCTGAAACGATTCAAAATTTCTTAACAGAATACTATTCAATCGCAATTCCACTTAGTATCTTAATTAACATCATCATTAGTCTTTTAGGCGTTATTCCTAGCATCTTTTTAACCGCCATTAATATACAGCTCTTCGGTGTAACAAATGGCACAATCATTTCGATCGTAGGTGAGGCCTTAGGGGCTATTATCTCGTTTTATATTTACCGCATAGGCCTTCAAAAGTTCACTCACGATAAAGTAAATAAGCACCCAAAGGTAGAGCGTCTTCTTTATGTACAAGGTAGAGAGGCCTTTCTACTCGTTCTATCGTTTCGATTGATACCTTTCATCCCATCAAGTATCGTGACTTTATTTGCAGCTCTAGGGAAAATGTCATTACTCTCCTTCAGTATTGCCAGTACAATAGGTAAAATACCGGCATTATTGATTGAAGTATATTCGGCATACCAAGTCATGAACGGAACAAATGAAGCGAAGTGGATTGTGACAATCGCAGGTTGTATCGGATTATATTATTTGTGGAAAAAATGGAGAAAAAAATAAAGAAGGAGCCTATGCTCCTTCTTTATTTTTGAGGTATTTTATTAATAGCTATCCTTTAAATCCTTAGTTAATACCAACAGCACTAAACGATTGCTTAACTGCCGCTACTTCCGCAGAAGTCGCACCATATAAATCAGCTGCAGCTTGTACTGCACCAGCACGAGCTTGGCTAAATGTAGTAGATTGCGTGAAATATTGTGTATTTGCACGGTAGTAAATCGCACCTAACTTATCTTTACCAATGCCCGTTACAGTTACACCCGAATGCGTACCACCATTTGCTAATAAATAAGCTTGTTTGTTAATGATACCACTGTTTGTATGAACCCCACCGTTATCACTAGTACCAGTGTAACGCTTAGAATAATGGTCTGGGTCACCATATTTCGCTGGATCACTCATAGAGCGAAGCGCATCTCCCGCTTTACCAGGCGTGTAAATATCTTCACCAATCTCCCAATCTGGGTTACGGTTATCATAGAATTCTACTAAAGTACCAAAGATATCAGAAATCGCTTCATTTAACGCTCCTGATTCATTTTGATAAATTAAGTCCGAGCTATTTTCCGTAACAGCATGCGTTAATTCGTGACCAATTACGTCAATTCCACCAGATAATGAAGTGAATGTTACACCATCTCCATCTCCGTATACCATTTGTGAGCCGTTCCAGAATGCATTATTATACTTACTTCCGTAATGAACTGTTGATTTTAAAGGTGCCCCTGCATCATTAATAGAGTTTCTATTAAATGTAGCTTTATAATAATCATATGTTTTACCTGCATAGTAATGAGCATCTACTGCCGCTGCATCATACGCTGCATTGAAAACATTATCTGCATCTACCCATAAAGTTCCTGGCAATGTAGTACGATTTTTCGCATCATATGTGAAAATCGTTGCTCCGCGCGTATTATCTTGTAAGTAGTAAGATGAGCCAGATAATGTTGTATTGAGTGATTTCGTATCTCCTAATACACCTTTACCAGTTCCTACTTTATTTGTTCCTGTTACAGGTTTTACTACTGCTTTCGCATCCTGTTTAGGAGCCTCTTGCTTAATTGGTGATTTATCTTCATTTGCTACATGATCCAATTTATTATATTTATTTAATACTTTACCGCTGTCTGCTTCAATGAAATAGTAGTAGTTTCCTGGACTTGGATCTAAGAAATTTAGATTTACAACATATGCATATGTTGTTTCTTCACCATTTTGATATACATATAAGTCCGCTTTTGGTTCTACCTCATATTTCGGTGTTACCCCTAAATCTTGCTGCGCGATTTCAATTGCTTTTGCGCCTTCAATCTTATTTTTATTTTTTAACTTTTCCTTTTTGTCTAAATCAGGTGCAACTGTTCCAGACAATACTTTTAAAGAACCGTCTTTACTTACGTGAGCTACTTGAGTAGAACCCCATACAGGTACTCCTTCGTAAACTTGTTGCATACGTACTACTGTTGAATCAGTTACAGCATCTTTCTTCACTTGTTTCACTTTGAAAGAATCTTGCGCACTCTTTTCCCCTAGCTTGTAATCACCTTTTGCTGCGTTTAAGTAATCAAACACAACAGATTCTGCTTTCTTACCAGTCGCTCCAGTTAGATCACCAGAAATAAACTCAGGTGACTGTACTGTCTCATTGTACTTCTTCGTAGAGAGTACATTTTTAGAATCCGCAAATGCAGAGCCTGTCCCTCCAAACGTTGTAACTGCCATTCCTGTCGCTAACACTAACGCTAAACTTTTCTTTTTCATGAACCTTCCCCCTAATAAAAAATTTTTTTGAAAAAGAGTAGTTTCATATTAGCATTATGTTTCCACTATTAATATACTAAAAATTCAAATAATTATTTTCTCAAGTTTTGTAGAATTTTGAGGAACAAATATTGAAAAACCCCTTTCCGATTGGAAAGGGGTTTCTGTTAAGAATTTATTAATTCTACTACTTTTTCTCCTTGACCATAAATATCCGATGTCCAAGCATATTGCGGTTCCAATACCACTAATACAGCTACCAAAGCCAAAGCACCAATAATTATTTTTTTCATATTATTTTCCTCCCTTTTCTTCTAATAAATTAATTGCTAATTTATAGTAGTTATTACTTTCCTTAAATTCTAGTAATTCCTCGTGATATCCTGCTAGTTCTAAATACACCATTTTTAATTCCTTTTTATTTTCTTCGCCTCTAAAAAATGGGATTGCCTCAACTTCTAAAAATCTTTTATAAACATCTTTCGTTTCAAAGTATTTATTCTTAAGCATTGAAAGTATATATAGCATACTTTTATACTTTTCATCCCTCTTGGCAACATCTATTCCTTTATTAATCCAATCTTTCGCTTCTTCAAATTCTTTTAATTCAATACACTGCAAAGCGATCTCATACACTGCATCAATATAATTTAAATCCTCTTCCTTTTTGTACTTTAGGCATTGTAAATAATAATCTTTTGCTTTTGAATAATCTTTTAAGTTATAGTACAAGAAGCCTAAATTATTTAAAGCAATAGCTGTTATACTTTCTTTATCAGCAAAAGAATTTGCTTCCCTCAAAATATTATTATAAATAGATAGTGCTTCATTATATTGTTTTTTTTGTATATAACTCAACGCAATAAGTAACTGGCAATTTATCACATAACGGAATTTATATTCATTCTTAAATCCTTCCATTGCTACATTAGCAAAATGTAAAGTCATATGTTCAACTTCTAATTCATTATAAACAAGAGCCAAATTGAAATATATTCCATTCTCATGATAACCTTGTTCCTTTGCCATTACTTCTGTTCGAGTCAAATACTCCAATGCCTTCTTATATCTATGTTGTAAAAAATAATATAACCCTTTGCTATACGTATATAATAATTTTTGGAATGGTGAATACTTTTTGTACATCTTCTTTAAGCTCTCTAACTCTTTTTCGACAGCAGGAAAATCCCTTTTCATAATTAAATAACGTGTATACAGCAGTTTATAATAATTTATAATTTCAAAATCCAACACATGCTTCATTTCACCTTGCAACTCTTCATATATACGTTCTACTTGTTGCTTGTCTAAATGAACTAGTGCATTTAACCATTCATCCAGCTTCCCCTTCACATCTTCTTCTACATCTCTCAAATCCGTCACGGCAATTTCTAGTCTTGTGCAGAGCAATTGTAGAATTTCTTCTGATGCTTCGATCTTTCCATTTTCAATCTTACTTAAGTATGAGACAGAACAAATGCCCTGACATAATTCTTCTTGTGTCATTTTTTGCTGAAGCCGTTTGTAAAAGACTTGTTTGCCTATTTTTTCTAATGTTTGTTGCATTGTCCTCCTCCATTCTCATTACCCCATTACTCTAATAATACATAAAATCTGGAGAAATATAAATTGAGAAATATAAATTTTCTAAAAAATATGCATAATTTCATTTTTTTCTCTCTTGACTTCACTTCAATATCTCTTCTTTGCTACGAATGGTGAAAAATTGGTATACTATAACCAAATTATGGAGGTGTTCTCGCGATGACTCATTATAAAGACGATAGTTATGCCTTACATACAGACCTATATCAAATCAACATGGCTTATACATATTGGAAAGATGGTATTCATAATCGCCGTTCTGTTTTTGATTTATATTTTCGAAAGCTTCCATTTGAGAACGGCTACGCTGTTTTTGCTGGCCTTGAGAAAATTGTAGAGTACATAGAAAATTTCAGTTTTACTGAAAGCGATATCGCTTATTTAGCAGAATTAAAATTTGAAGAAGAATTCCTTCATTATTTACAAAATATGAAATTCACTGGGACGATTCGCAGTATGCAAGAAGGTGAAGTTGTATTTAATAACGAGCCTTTATTACGTGTTGATGCACCACTGGGTGAAGCACAAATTATTGAAACCGCCCTCTTAAATATTGTGAATTACCAAACATTAATTGCAACAAAAGCTGCTCGTATGAAACATGCTGCAAGTAATGATGAGCTTTTAGAGTTCGGCACAAGACGTGCCCATGAGTTCGATGCCGCCCTTTGGGGGACACGCGCTGCCTTTATTGGTGGTTTCTCCTCTACAAGCAACGTTCGTGCTGGGAAACGCTTCGGGATCCCTGTAGCTGGCACACACGCTCACTCTTTCGTTCAAGCATATCGCGATGAATACGTTGCGTTTAAGAAATACGCTGAAACTCATAAGAAGTGCGTCTTTCTCGTTGATACATATGACACATTGAAATCTGGTGTTCCAAATGCAATTCGTGTTGCAAAAGAATTTGGGGATCGTATTGATTTCTATGGTATACGTCTTGATAGTGGTGATATGGCTTATTTATCGAAAAAGGCACGAAAACTACTAGATGAATCAGGGTTTACAAATACAAAAATTATCGCTTCTAGCGATTTAGATGAATACACAATTATGCACCTTAAATCTCAAGGGGCAAAAATTGACGTATGGGGTGTTGGGACAAAATTAATTACGTCCTTTGAGCAACCTGCATTAGGGGCTGTTTACAAACTAGTTGCAATTGAAGATACTGACGGAAAATTAAATGATACGATTAAAATTTCATCTAATCCTGAAAAAATTACCACTCCAGGACTGAAACGAATTTATCGTATTATCAATCGGATTAACGATCATGCAGAAGGCGATTATATTGCGTTAGATTCTGAAGAACCTGGAAAAGAAGAGCGCTTAAAAATGTTCCATCCAGTTCACACATATATAAGTAAATTCGTAACAAACTTTGAAGCCCGTGAACTCCATAAAGACATTTTCGTTAACGGTGAAAGAACATATGAACTACCAAGTATATTAGATATTCAACAATATAATGAACAGAGTCTCGCTCTATTTTGGGAAGAATACATGCGAACTTTAAATCCCGAAGAGTATCCTGTCGATTTAAGCCAAGAATGTTGGGATCATAAAATGAATTACATTCAAACTGTTCGAGAACAAGTTGAAAAAAACATACAAAAGTAAACAGAGAAGTTTCTCCTTCTCTGTTTTTTTCAATACTATATGGATATTTGTAAAAAATATATTAAAATAATACGACGAATGTTTTTTATTTGTAAATTTTAATATTATATTATTTGAAAGTAAAATAATATTTGATATTATTTTATTAAATCAATTTCAACAAAATAACCAATAAAAAAGAGGACGCAGGTTGCGTCCTCTTTTTTATAAATCTTTCACTCGTAATACACGCATTGCATTTAACACTGCAAGTAGTGTCACACCAACATCTGAGAAAACAGCTTCCCACATTGTTGCAATACCAAAGGCACCAAGTAATAGAACGATCCCTTTTACACCTAAAGCAAAGATGATATTTTGCCACACTATACTTCTTGTGCGTTTTGCAATTTTTACAGCTGTCGCAATTTTTGAAGGCTCATCAGTCATAATAACGATGTCTGCCGCTTCAATTGCTGCATCTGATCCTAAACCACCCATCGCAATACCAACGTCTGCACGGGCTAATACTGGTGTATCGTTAATACCGTCACCAACGAAGGCAATTTTTTCTTTTCCATGCTTCGCTGCATCAATTTTTTCAATCTCTTCTACTTTTTGTTGCGGTAGTAATTCCGCATGAACTTCATCTAAGCCTAATTCTTTACCGACAGCTTCACCAACTGTTTTTGCATCACCAGTTAACATTACTGTCTTTTTAATACCTAGTTCTTTTAACTTTTGAATCGCTTGTTTCGAATCCTCTTTTACCTCATCAGAAATAACAATATAACCTGCATATTTTCCATCTACAGCAACGTGAACTAATGTACCTACTGTTTCTGGTTGTTTAAATTCAATATTTTCTTTTCTCATTAATTTTGCATTACCTGCAAAAATTTCTTTTCCTTGTACTTTTACGACTGTACCGTGACCAGAAATTTCGTTATAATCATCGATTATTTTTTCATCAATTGATTTTCCATATGCCTTTCGAATAGATTGGGCAATTGGATGGTTAGAATACACTTCAGCAAATGCCGCATACTCTAATAACTCTTCGCTTGTAGTACCTTCGCTCGGTTCCATTTTTGTAACTTTGAAAACACCTTTTGTTAATGTTCCTGTTTTGTCAAAAACAATATATTTTACATCATTTAAAGCTTCTAAATAGTTACTACCTTTTACTAACACACCACTTTTAGATGCACCACCGATACCTCCAAAGAATCCAAGAGGAATGGATACAACTAACGCACATGGACAAGAGATTACTAAGAACACTAAAGCTCTATAAATCCACTCAGAGAATGTAGCCCCTTCTAAAATAAGCGGTGGAATAAACGCCATGATCGCCGCTGTAATAACTACAACTGGAGTGTAGTAACGCGCAAACTTCGTAATAAAGTTTTCTGTTGGTGCTTTTTTACTGCTTGCATTTTGAACTAAATCTAAAATTTTCGATACAGTTGATTCACCAAACTCTTTTGTAACTTCAATTGTTAATACACCGTTTTGGTTCACAAAGCCACTTAATACATCATTTCCAACTTCAACTTCACGTGGTACAGATTCACCAGTTAATGCTGAAGTATCTACCATTGATGTTCCTTCAATTACTTTTCCGTCTAATGGTACTTTCTCACCTGGCTTAACGATAATATAATCGCCAATTTGTACATCTTCTGGTGATACTTGTTTCGTTTCATTCCCAATCTTTACATTCGCATAATCAGGACGAATATCCATTAATGAAGTAATTGATTTTCGAGAGCGGTTTACCGCAATGCTTTGGAATAGTTCTCCTACTTGATAAAATAGCATTACTGCTACGGCTTCTGAATATTGCTGAATTGCAAAGGCTCCTACAGTTGCAATTGCCATTAAGAAGTTTTCATCAAATACTTGGCCGCGAGTTATGTTTCTTACCGCTCTCCAAACGATATCTCCACCTATTAATAAATAAGCAAGGACGAATAACGGAATTGTTACCATTTGTGGTAAGCTCGCTAATGCAGCAATTGCTGTCAAAATTCCGCCGACCACTAATCTCCCTACCATCTTTTTCACGTTTGCTTCACCATGATCGTGACTATGTCCGTGGTCATGACCGTTCTTCTCTTCACGAACAACTTTCACATCTGGCTCTAACTTTTGAACGACATTTGTTATATTTGCTACAGTTGCTTCTAGTTCTCTTTTATTCGCAACTTCTACTCGTAGTTTCTTCGATACGAAATCAACAGTTGCTTCTGAGACAGCTGGCATTTCCTTCACTTTATTTTCAATTTTCATTGCACAGTTCGCGCAATCTAAACCTTCTAATATAAATACTTCTTTAGCAATTTTATTTTTTTGCTCTTCTTGCACTTTAATATGCGGTTCTAATTTTGTAACGAGTTGTTTTGCTTCCGTAACAACTTCGTTTTCTTTATTTTGTGCTGTTTCTAAGATCATTGTCTTTGTTGCGAAGTTTACAGAGCAAGAATTTACTCCTTCTATATTCCCAACACCTTTTTCAATTTTCATTGCACAATTCGCACAATCTAAACCTTCTAACATCAGTTTCTTTTTCACTAACGCTTCAGCCATCGTTCTCCCTCCTCGCGTTCTTTTTATTCTTCTTCGTTTACGTGTTCAAACGCTTGCTCGAAGATATGAATTACGTGCTGGTCAGCTAACGAATAATAAACAACCTTTCCTTCTTTACGATTCTTCACAAGTTTCGCTTGCTTTAACACACGAAGCTGATGCGAAATAGATGATTGTGTCATTCCTAATAAATAAGCTAAATCACAAACGCACATTTCAGCTTCAAATAGCGCATGTAATATTCTCGTACGTGTACGGTCACCTAATACTTTAAATAGTTCTGCTACTTTACTTAAACTTTCATCAGTTGGAATTGTTTGTTTTACTTGCTCTACAACTTCTTCATGAATTATCGTTTGAGAACATGTCTCTTGTGGTGTTTCTACTTTATTTCCAGCCATAATAGCTCACCTCTTTAATTGAACATATGAACAATCATTCATATATCTTATACTCTTATTATATGAGCGCCTACTCATATGTGTCAATGAAATCTGAATTTTTTTTATGAACATTCCGTTCACATTTTAGTAAGGCATATACATATTTTCCGCATCCTCTATATTCTCATACAAAAAAGGATGTACAATTCGCACACCCCTTTTTACTTACTTTTCATTTTTCACCGCATCCACAATTAAAGAAACAAATCCTAACTGATTATCCCGATTTCTATGGTCAAAACGTTTCGAACGATAAATAAATCCATCTTTCTCATTCCAATCATTATAGTGAAACTTACCATTCTCATCACAGTATTCTAAGAGCCTCACTTGAAAACCTGCTGATTCAAACATGGACGTGATTGTTTTATAGTTATGAACAATTTTATGGCTTGCTGCAGGATGATCTAATGGACCAGGTCCCCCCACTTGTACCCCTTGCTGATATTCTTCATCTGGAAAAAATGCATCTGGTACTGCACAACGAATATATCCATTCTCCATTAAAAACTCATAACAAATTTTTGCAGCTTCAATTCCTTCTTCATATGATAAATGCTCCCATACATGCTCTGCCAAAATGACTGATAAAGAATTAGATTGAAACTTATCAAGCCAAGTTTCTCTCCGTAATAAATTTAATTCTTCTTCATTCGTATGTAACCAACCAGGGTTATTATTATAATCCTCTGCTCCAACAACAACTTTTATTTCTTCCATTTTTCTCCCACCCTTTTTTCATATTCCGACATAAAAATTCAACAAAGTACTATACGTTCCCTTTATTTCAACAAAAGAAAAAGCCTTGCGCGCTCCCTAGACGCACAAGGCTTACTGTGTTTATATCCCTTTAATTAGCTTGATCTAAATTATCCTGCGAACTTCCATCGTCTTTTAAATGACTATGCTTTTTCGAATAAACAAAGTATACAACTACTCCAATCGCTAACCAAATACCAAAGTATATCCATGTTGTTAACGGTAAATTTACCATTAAGAATAGACAACATGCAATTGAAATAATCGGTAAGATCGGTACAAGTGGTACCATAAATCCACGTTGTAATTTCGGATGCGTTTTACGAAGAATGATAACAGTTACACCAACCATGGCGAATGTTAATAACGCTCCAATATTCGCTAAATTCGACAATTCTTTTAAATCGATAAATCCAGCAATTAAAGCACTACCAATTCCTGTTAACCAAACTGAAAATGTTGGCGCTTCAGTCTTCTTGTTAATTTTCGCAAAAGATTTTGGTAATAAACCGTCACGACTCATTGCGAAGAATACACGTGTTGTCGCATAAATGTAAGCGAAAATTACAGCCATAATACCGATTACAGCTCCAATAGCAATTACACCAGCCACTTTATCTTGTCCTACAACCTCTAACACATATGCCATCGCTTCCGGTACATCTAGCTCTTTATAAGAAACCATACCCGTCATAACGAGACAAACTACAACATAAATGATTGTACAAATAACTAACGAAGCAATAATACCAATTGGTAGATCACGTTGCGGATTTTTTACTTCTTCAGCAGAAGTTGCTAATGCATCAAATCCTAAGAAAGCAAAGAATACTGCTGCTCCCCCTGCGAACACTCCACTTAAACCGTAAGGTGCAAATGGTATCCAGTTTTCTGGTTTCACGTAGAATACACCAACTGCAATGAATAAAACAACAATACCAATTTTAATTAATACCATTATGTTATTCACACGCTTACTTTCTTTCGTACCTCGTGATAATAACCAAGTTATCACTAACGTAACGATAACTGCTGGTAAGTTTACCATACCACCTTGCGCTGGAATTGTTAGCAACGCTTTCGGAATTTCAAGTCCCAGTCCACTCACTAAATTATTGAAATAACCCGTCCATCCGCCAGCTACTGCGGCAGTCGTTACGACATATACGGATAACAATGTCCATCCCATTAAATGAGCAACAAACTCACCAATTGTTGCATACGAATATGTGTACACACTACCTGAAACAGGAAGTGTAGATGCAACTTCTGCATAACATAATGCTGCAAATCCACAAACAATTGCTGCAATCATAAATGAAAAAATAACTGCTGGACCAGCATCTCTTGCTGCTACTAATCCAGTTAATACTAGAACTCCTGTACCAATTATCGCACCAATCCCTAGCATTGTTAGGTCAAATGCCCCTAGCGTTTTCGTCAAAGTTTTACTTTTACTTTCCCCTAACAATTGCGTAACGGATTTCTTTTTAAATAGGTTGGCCACGATGTATGCCCCCTTTTACTAAGAAGAGCTAAGAGGTATTATCTCTTAGCTCTTATCATGTTGTATTATATATTGTTCGATTTTGTTTTGTATAATGCTTCTATTAGCAAGATACTGTTTCTGCTTCTAATAATTCTTTAGCACCTTTGTACTCTACACCGTGAGCTTCTGCAACTGCTTCAAATGTTACATAGCCATCTAATGTGTTAATACCTTTTAGTAATGCAGAGTTGCCTAGGCAAGCTTCTTTGTAGCCTTTGTTAGCAATTTGTACTGCATATGGTACTGTTACGTTTGTTAATGCAAGAGTTGATGTACGTGGAACCGCACCTGGCATGTTTGCAACTGCATAATGAACAACGCCGTGTTTTTCGTAAGTTGGGTTATCATGAGTTGTAATACGGTCAGTTGTTTCGAAAATACCACCTTGGTCAATCGCGATATCTACAACAACAGAACCTGGTTCCATTGATTTAATCATTTCTTCTGTTACAAGTTTTGGCGCTTTTGCACCTGGGATTAATACTGCACCGATTACAAGATCAGACTCTTTTACAGCTTCTGCAATATTGTAAGGATTAGACATTAAAGTTTTTACTTGGTTTCCGAAAATGTCATCTAATTGACGAAGACGTTCTGCACTTAAGTCGATGATTGTTACATCCGCACCTAGTCCAACTGCAATTTTAGCAGCATTTGTACCAGCTTGTCCACCACCGATGATTGTTACTTTACCACGTTTAACTCCTGGAACACCTGCAAGTAAGATACCTTTACCGCCTTTGTTTTTCTCAAGGAATTGCGCACCAATTTGTGCAGCCATACGACCAGCTACTTCACTCATAGGTGCAAGTAATGGTAGAGAACGGTTTTCTAATTGTACTGTTTCGTATGCAATCGCAACAACTTTCTTCTCAATTAACGCTTTTGTTAATTCTGGCTCTGGAGCTAAGTGTAAGTATGTGAATAAGATTAAGCCTTCACTGAAGTGTTTGTATTCGTTTTCAATTGGTTCTTTAACTTTCATAACCATTTCCATGTTCCAAGCTTCTTCAGCTGTATCAACAATTTTTGCTCCCGCTTCAACATACTGAGCGTCTGTGAAACCAGATCCTAAACCTGCACCCTTTTGAATGAATACTTCGTGATTGTTACGAATTAAATGTACAACACCTGCTGGTGTCATTGCCACACGGTTTTCGTTGTTTTTAATTTCTGCTGGTACCCCAATACGCATAATGAAATGCCCCCTTATAATTAACAGAAAAAAGAGATTCTTTTTTCTTTTTGTAATAATTAATAACTTATGTCCTTATTCTAGCATAACTTAAAAGTTATGAAAACGCTAACATATCATTTTTATAAAGTTTATATATTTAGAATAGTGTAAATATATAAAACATTGATTCTATTAGGGGTTTCGTGACATTCCATTATCTTTCACTCAATTTTTATTATACTTCTTCAAAATAAACAGTAATCATTTATTATTTGACAATAATGTAACAATGTAAAAAACTAAGCGATAACGTATACATATACAGTTATTACTTTACTTAATACTTTAGAAATATATTCTTTTCACAAAAAAACAGCTGCTAGCATTTAGCTAGCAGCTGGGTAACTTATAAATAATTTTAAAAACAAATCATCTGTCGTTTCAGTAATTTTATCAAACAGATCACTTTCTTCCGCTTCTTGCTCTTTTAACATCTTAATTGTTTCACGTGCATCTTCAGGGTAATCAGTTATGATACCATCTACGTTTAACTTATAATATGCCTTTAAATTTTCCATATCATTTACTGTCCATACGTAAATTGGTTTGTTTAACTTCCTTGCTTCTTTTACTAATTTCTTATTTAACATATATTCTTCTGCTACGTAAAAGTCAGCCTTCACATTCTTTAAGTTAGCTCTACTTGCATACAATATATACCCTACTTTTATATCTGGATTTGCACGCTTAAACTCTTTAATAAGCGGATAGTGTAACGTTTGAATTACACATTGCTTCTCAAATTCATTATCTTTAATCGTTTTTAAGACTTTGTTTACAAAGTCTTTTTCGCCCCCATGAAGCTTCACTTCTATATTAAGTTTGATTTTGCCATTTGCTAGCTTAATGATTTCATCAAGTGTACTTATTTGTCCTGAAAGTCCATCTTGACTAAGGGTAAGCTGCCTTAACTCAGCCATCGTTAAATCTGACACATGCACATTTGCATTTGCGAGACGTTTCAGCTTCAAATCATGTATAACCGCTAGTTCACCGTCTTTCGTTTGTAATACATCTATTTCAGCGTAGTCTGCTTTTGCATCAATAGCACCTTGCACAGCTTCTTTCGTATTTTCTACGCCTTTTGATATATACCCGCGGTGCGCCATAATAATCGGTTCTTTATACGAATTTGAAATAAACGTTACAATGAAGGCAACGACCATTCCCGCAGTAATAATCCCTACAATGTATACGCCAATGAATTTCCAACGATGTTTTTGGAAGAAACATTTATCTGCTTTCGTTTTCGAATAATCTAATCCTTCTTCTAATAAAACATCTTCAACCGGTACCTTTTGTAAGTATAATCGCGTAATCGCCATAATATAAAATGGCGTCACGATAAAGCTGAATAAATACAATGTGCTCGTTAAAAATACAGAAATCGTTGATTCAGCTAATAATGCAAATGTTCCTTTCGGGTTTGTAAATTCATAAACACCCCATAGGCACAATAAATATATTCCCAAAAATACGACATATACAATTCCAATTGAAATAAAAAATCCTACTAAAAAGAGTAGTACTTTAAAAAAGCTTTCCTTTACTAAATTTGCACTTTTACGTGCTGCCACGCGAAATGATTTTTGCTCTAAAACAACAATAGGTAGAACGAAAATCCATCGAAGATTCAAATACGCGACTACAGCAAAGAACGTGTAATAACCAACTTGCCCCATCGTCGTCTTAAACAGTTCTCCTGTAATAAAGTTAGGAATTTGAATTTGCGGGATTAATGCCGTTTCATATCCCATATTTAAAAGAGGCAACAATACGACAGCATATAAAATAAATCCTGGTAAGCAATATGTGAAAAGAGTAGGTAAATACGTTACCGTTTTATATAAAATCGGACGTAATTTCACCTTCTGTCTTTTATGAGCGAAATACGAAATAATAATAAGCACCGCAAATTCCGTAAAGATAAGAAACAGTGCTAACAATGATAAAATTACGATTGCTAAGATGCCATAAGGCGTCTTTAAAAACGCTAATAATTCATCATTTGTCGCATTTGCATAACCACCAAAATACAATAACTTATTAAAAATAATTCCAAATAGCGGAACAAACACAATCGCTGCTAATAATTTATAAGCAAGTTGAAAAGTTAATACATTCCAAAAAGAAAATTTAACTGTTTGAAAGGAATGTCTCATTACTCCTGGTATAGATAGTTTTTTACGGTGTTGCATATATTCCTCCAAATTCTAAAACGGTATTTGAGATGGATTCCATATTCCCAGTTCTAATCCATCTTTTTAATAATAATATATTCCGCTTAACATGAACACTCTTATACATATAATGAAAAAAGTGATGGCTACTTCCCATCACTTTTTCATTTATTCTATTTTTTCTCTAGCCCTTGTCCAAATGCTTTCAAGAAGCTAAAACCGAATGTAATAGCTCTATTGATATCTGGATCTTTTAATACTTTAAAGAAATCCATCACTTTTGTTTTTTTGCCACTATTTAATTCATCTGTTGCAAATTGCAATCCTGTAACTAAACTTGACGTAATTTGCTTCGTTATTTCTGGGTCAACTGAAGATAACGCTTCTCCTGCCCCCATCATATTATTTAACGCATTTTTAACGGGTTCACGATTTAATTGCTCCACAGCGATTTTTGAAACATCTTCCTTCGCAGCAAGTAAACTAATTGCCGCATCTAATATACCAGCCTTCTGCAACTGTGCTAAAAGCTGCATCGTTTCTTCTACTGCTTCACGATTATTAGATAGCTCATTTAGAAGTTCATCTGCTACTTGCTGTTTCTGTTCTTCCTCTGTTACAAATTTCTTTTTAATTACAGTAATTTCTTTCGCCACAATCTCCGCCCCCTAGTCCACAAGTGATACGTATTGTTTTCTTTGCCATTTTTGCTGGATTTCAACACCGTTTTGCGGATTACGCTTTTTATCTCTCGGGTTTGAAGATGGTAACGGACGATTCCCTTTTTCACGTAGTACACGCATCTTTACCATCGTTTGTTTGTACGCTGGTGTACACGTATAAAGATCTGTCGCCGTTCCAGTTAAAATATTGATTGCCTCTTCATTTACCGTTGCATGCATCGGTAAATATAGCTCTTTCCCCGTTACACGATCTGTAACAAGTGCCTGTACTTTAATTTTCCCAAATGGTGATGCTAATTCTACAAGACCACCATCTTTCACATTGCGCTCTAGGGCAAGTTCAGGCGAGATTTCAACGAACACTTCAGATACTTTAGATAAAATACCAGCCGATTTATTCGTCATATTCCCTTCATGGAAATGTTCTAACATACGACCATTATTTAAAAGTAAATCATACTCATCTGGCGCTACAACTGGTGGTACCCATTCATCTAATGATAGACGAGCTAGTTTATCTGGGAAGTTAAATCCGTCCACATATAATAGTGGTGTATCGCTGCCATCATGGCTACCCCAACATAAACTATTCCATCCTTCTAAACGATCGTATGTTGCCTGAGAATATAAAGGTGCAAGCGATGCAATTTCATCCATGATTTCACTTGGATTTTCATAATTCCAGTCCCCGCCAAGTGCACGAGCTACTTTTTGTAAAATCCACCAGTCTGGCTTTGAATCACCAAGCGGCTTCAATACTTCATATAATCTTTGAATACGGCGCTCTGTATTCGTAAATGTTCCCTCTTTTTCTAAGCTTGGTGCTGCCGGTAAAATAACATCAGCAAAACGAGCTGTTTTCGATAAGAACATATCTTGAACAACAAGGAAATCTAAATTCGCTAAAATATGTTGTACATGGTTGGCATTCGAATCTACTAAAGCCATTTCTTCACCCATAACATACATACCACGCAGTTTTCCTTCATCTGCCGCAAGTAACATTGCAATATTATTTAAGCCTGGTGCTTTCGGAATTGTAGTACCGTATGCTTTTTCAAATTTCGCACGGAGCGCATCATCTGAAACTGCTTGGTAACCTGGAAGCCAGTTTGGTAATGTTGCCATATCACAAGCGCCTTGTACGTTATTATGTCCGCGTAATGGATATGCTCCTGCACCAGGACGACGATAATTACCCGTAACAAGCAATAGATTTGAAATTGCTGCTGAAGTTGTACTTCCTCCAGTATTTTGCGTTACACCCATTCCCCAAAGTACACAAGTACCATCTGCTTCATATACCATACGAGCCATTTCTTTCAAATTTTCTTTCGAAATCCCCGTAATTTCTTCTGTATAATCAAGCGTATACTTTTCTACCATTTTGCTATATTCATCAAAATTCTTCACATTTTCAGCTATGAACTTTTTATCGTGCCAATCTTGATCAATAATATATTTCGTAATACCAGCGAGCCATACGTAATCAGTTCCTTGGCGCGGATGAATGAATAAATCCGCACGCTCTGCCATTTCATGTTTACGAAGGTCCGCCACAATTAATTTTTGGTCATGTAATTTATGAGCACGTTTTACACGCGTTGCAAGTACAGGATGTCCTTCTGTTGGATTTGCTCCAACGATAATGACAAGGCCAGCTTCCGCAATATCTTTCACTGTTCCAGCGTCCCCGCCCATACCGACAGTTTTAAATAAACCGTCTGTTGCTGGAGATTGACAATAACGGGAACAGTTGTCTACATTATTCGTTCCATATATTTGACGGGCTAGTTTTTGCATAAGATAATTTTCTTCATTCGTTACTTTTGAAGAAGAAATAAATCCAAATGCATCACTTCCATATTCTGATTTAATATGCTGCATATTGGATGCAACAACTTCAAGAGCCTCTTCCCATGAAGCTTCAACAAACATATCTCCTTGGCGAATTAATGGCTTTGTAATTCGATCTTCACTGTTTACAAAATCCCATCCAAATTTGCCTTTTACGCATGTGGAAATACCGTTAACCGGCGCATCTGAAACAGGCTGTACTTTCAAAATGTGGCGGTCTTTCGTCCATACTTCAAATGAACAACCTACACCACAAAATGTACAAACTGTTTTTGTTTTATTCACTTTCGTCTTACGCATCGCAGCCTCTACTTCTGAAACTGCTAAAATACTACTATATCCAGGCTCTACATCCTTTACAAAATCAATCATTGGATCTAACACATCCGGTTTCAATCCAGTCATGAATCCGGCTTCACCCAGCATTGTTTTTTCCATTAACGCATTACATGGACATACTGTTACACACTGTCCACAACTTACACAAGATGAGTCATTTATACTTACACCATTGTCCCATATAACACGTGGACGGTCTAAGCTCCAATCAATCGATATAGTTTCATTCACTTGTAAGTTTTGACATACTTCTACACACTGCCCACAAGCAATACATTGATTTGGATCATATCGATAAAATGGATGTGACATATCCACTTCACACGCACTTACTTTCGGCTCATACGGATATTTCTGTTCCTCAATTCCCAGCATATGTACTGTATTATGGACTTTACAGTTACCATTATTGTTATCACAAACGGTACAATACAGTAGATGATTCTCTAATATTCGATCCATTGCCTCAGTCTGTGCCTCTTTTGCACGCTGGGACTGTCTTTCGATATGCATACCGTTCTCTAATTTCGTTGAACAAGCACGCAATAACTTTCCATTTACTTCTACAATACACGTATCACAAGTTTGAATTGGATCTACTTCTGGTACATGACAAATTTGAGGATGTTCCAAATTACTCTCGTTAAATAATTGTAGTATCGTCTTTTCACCTGATGCAGAAAATTCTTTACCATCGACGGTTACACGGACTGTCTGTTCTGCCATAGTTTCCCCTCTCCTTACAACCAACTGTACAACACAATTATGAATCCGTTTTCAAAACCGCATTACTGTACATATTTTTGAAACGCTCTACCCAAATACTTTCTTATGAAGTCGATTCTAGATGTTATAAGGTATAACTACGAAAGCTTGAAAATATCACTATTCTACAGTTCTATTATATCGTACATATACAATAATAACCAAAATAATCTGTGATCTTCTTGTTAATAGGTGTTTTTATTTTTTCCATTGTTTTATGATAAATGTGGGAGAGAAATACATATAAAAGGGGAATTAAATATGGGGCCTACGCAAGAGACTTATACAATTGTACGTTATCAATCTGGTACATTTTCAAAACAACTTGACGAGATTGTTACAGAATCTCCTATTACTATTAAATTGAATGGTGAAGAATATGTAACAGTCGTATGCACACCAAATTATATTGAAGATATGGTAATTGGTTTTTTAATTTCTGAGGGGATTATTTCTTCCTATAACGATGTTGAAGAACTATGGGTTCAAAAAGATAACGGAATTGTCCATGTAAAATCATCAAAAGTGAATCCGCTCTATCAAACTTTATATAATAAACGATACATCACTTCTTGCTGCGGAAAAGGTAGACAAGGTTTTATTTTCATAAACGATGCGGCAAAAGCAAAAGACTTACATGATATACATGTAAAAATTACTCCTGAAGAATGTTTTTACTTAATGAATACTTTACAACAATCTTCCACTACCTTTCGCCAAACTGGTGGTGTTCACAATACCGCGCTATGTGATCGAAATAATATCCTTCTATCAAGAATGGATATCGGAAGACATAATGCATTAGACAAAATATACGGTCATTGTTTACGCAATGATATATCTGTTAAAGGAAAAATTATCGCATTTAGCGGACGTATTTCATCCGAAATTTTACTCAAAGTTTCAAAAATCGGATGTGAAATTGTTCTATCTAAATCTGCCCCAACAAAACTAGCATTACAACTCGCTCACGATTTAGGCATTACAGTCGTAGGATTTATCAGAAATGAATCCTGCAATATTTACACACATCCACATCGAATTGATGGTTATCAATCGAATAACTAAAATAACTCCTCAATTGAGGAGTTATTTTAGTTATGAAAATGTAATATATTAAAGACTTGAATAGTTAATAAAGTTAATATATAATTTCATTACATATTAAAAAACAAAACATTGTAGCATATATCTTTTCATTCTTTTACAAATTAAAAGAGACTGCTAACAAAACACATACACAATCTTATAAAAGTAATGGATTTATTTTATTTGAAATCGACCAAGGAGGTTACAACTATGGAAATTCGCTTATTAACGACAGAGGACGCAGAAATATATTTAAAAGTTTGTATGGAAGGTTTAACGAAGAACCCGGAAGCTTTTAGCTCTTCCTATGAAGATGTTTTGAAACATGAGGATCCTGTAGCTGCTATGGCAAAACGATTAAGCAATCCGGATAAGTATACTCTAGGGGTCTTCAAAGATGATGATTTAATCGGCATTGCTACTTTAGAAACAAAGCCTTTTATTAAACAAGAACATAAAGCAAAAATCGGTTCCGTTTTCGTTTCCCCAAAAGCGCGTGGCCTTGGAGCAGGACGAGCTCTTATTAAAGCAATTATTGAAAATGCCGATAAATTACATGTAGAACAACTTATGCTCGATGTTGTAGTTGGTAACGCCGGTGCCAAAAAATTATATGAATCATTAGGTTTCCAAACTTACGGCGTACAAGAGCGTTCATTAAAACATAACGGTCAATATTGGGACGAGGAACATATGGTTCTGTTCTTAAATGATTAATACTTCAATATATATAAGTTGAATTAAAAGGTTACAGCTACTATTTGTCGAAATATATACGTAACACTTATCGACAAATGGAGCGGAGCCAAATGACAAATGCACATCAAAACGAAAAAGAGAACCTACTTGTAGCAATGAAAACGACTAAAAATAAACGCATGTATGAACGTTATCAAACGATCTATTTCTATGTACAAGGCTATTCTATAAAAGAAATTATGAACATGATCGGTCGTTCTGAAAAAACGATTTATAATTATGTGAATGCTTATAAAGAAAAAGGATTAGATGGCTTAATCATGGGACAATCAACAGGAGCACCACGTAAATTATCCCCTGAACAAGAACAGGAGTTAGTTCAAGTT